>DYZK01000064.1 GCA_020741275.1 Corynebacterium urealyticum | reverse complement strand
ACCTCGGGGGACTTCTCATCCCCGAAGGCCGCGACCTCACGGAAACCACCCGAGCGCCGCAGCGTGCGCAGCGCCGGATGCGCCCCCGGGGTGTCCGCGGCCACCGTCAGGTCCGCGCGAACCAGCACGTGCCCCACACCCTGGGAGCGCAGGGTCGCAGCCAAGGTGGGCAGGGGCTGCCCGGAGTGAACCTCGCGCTGAATGCCATCCAGCCCGCGGATGGCATCCGGCTGCACGAGCGGCACGGAGTCGCGCACCACCCACGGCACATCCAGTAGTGGCTGGGCGGGTTCGTCGCGAGTATTACCCCAGGTCTGGCGACCGAAACGAGCCTGCGGAAGCAGCATGACGCGCCCGTCTTCCGGCTGGTTGCTGTGCTCATTCAACCAGTCCGCGGCGTCCCGCCAGTACTGCGGCGCTTCGCGAAAACCGTCGGCTGGGGCGATCCGGCCGGACCAGCCGGGGGCGGTGGCCAGCACGGTCAGAAGTACCGCGGCGAACACCTTCACCACATGTGGGTTCTTCTCCGGGTGGCGCCACTGCTGCAAGCCCGCCCGGTCCCGGCCGGGGACCCGCACGTGCGCCAACGCGTGGGCCACGCCCACCATCAGAGGCAGCCGCACCAGGACGTCGAACTTGTGCAGGTTGCGTAGCGCGGCACCAGCGCCGTCGAGGAAGGAACGCGCCCCGCCGGAGAGCAGGGAGAACGGGTCGACCGCGACTCCGAGCACAGCCAGCCCCACGCCCAGCATGCTCAGCCATACCCCGGCGGCGGGAAGATCGCGCCGGGCAAGCCCCCACAGGCCGAGCAGCGCCACCGCGAGGGTGGTCAGGATGAATACCGGCTCGCTGACCAGGGCAGCACCAGCTACGCGCTCCGAGGAGAGGAAGGGAACCCAGCTGGTCGTGCCCCGCAGATTCTCCAGCAAGTTCATCCAGCGGGTGGTCAGCGAACTCGACTCGATGTAGTCCGTGAAAGGCGGGGAGTACCTACCCAGGATCAGTAGCGGACCGACCCACCAGAAGCAGACGGCCAGCCCTGCGGGCACCCACCAGCGGCTGAAGTAGGCCACCTGCCCCCGGGTGTCGCGGCGCAGCCAGGCGGCGAGCCAGAAAATCACCGCCGGCAGGATTGCCACGGCGGTAGCCACAGCGTTCACCGCGCCCATGCACAGGGCTGCCACTGCGCTGCGCAGCGCGGCCCGGCGCAGCAGCACCTTGTACTCGGCTCGCAGGGCACGGTCAGTGGAATCAGCGGTGGAATCGCCGCCGGCGCTAGCACCGGTACCGGCTCGCGGCCGCAGCACGTCGACGAGCGGCAGCAGCACCCACGGAGCTAGCGCGCATACCCAGGCCTCGGAGGAAATCGCGCCTAAGGTGGTCAGCACCCGCGGCGAGAGGGCGAAGAGCACACCCGCCACGATGCGTGAGAAGTTGTTCCCGACCGGCAACCTTTCCAGCAGCCGGACCATCCCCGCGAAGGCGAGGAATAGTAGTAGTGCCCACCACAGACGCTGGGTAACCCAGGCGGGCAGCCAGGAGAAGAGTGCAAAAAACAGACCATGCGGGAAGAGATACCCGTAGGCCTGGTTCTGGAGCTGCCCCAGCGGGAAAACTTCAGTCCACGGCTGGAGAGCTTGGGAGAGAAACCCCCAGGGGTTCTGTACCAGGTCGAGCTTGGTATCAGCGACTGTCAGCCCAGGGGCTTGGAGAAAAGCGAAGGCCAGCCACCCGATGGCGCACAACAGCCACGCGCGGCTGCGCCTACTCGAGTGGACGGGAACCTTCACCTAGCGGATAGCGTGCAGCGTTGAGCTAGCTCTCGACGCGGCCGCCATACTGCACCGCACCCAGGAACGCGCTGTCCTGGTCGACGGCGACAGCCTCTGCAGAAGGCAGGCTCGTGTTATCGGCGGCAGCGCCAGCGCCAAAAGCGACGAGGCCACCGAGGATGGCGCCCGAAACGATAGCGGCGATGGCCGGGCCGGCGGTGCGGCGGGGTGCGGAGTCGTTCTCGAATGGCATGGGAATCCTTAAAAGCTTCGTCGTGGTGCCTCGGCTCCCCAATAGGGGAGGAGCGGCATCGGGTGTTGTGGACTTATGTAGTGGTGAACCCCAAGTCCTTAATCGTCCTCAGCTGCCGGGACTATAAGCACTGGCCGACCAGCATTTTTCACGATGCTGTCGGAGACGCTGGACTGAAGGATGGACTTCCATCCGCTCAGCGTCCGGGAACCAGTGACGATGATGTCTACATCGAGCTCTTCTGCAGCGTCGACGATGGCGCTCCAGATGGCTGTTTCAGACTCTACCAAAAAGGGTTCGGTGGCAAAGCCGTTTTTGCGAGCAAACTCCACACCTTCTCGGCAGGTGGCCACAGCCTCGGAATATGCGGGGTCCTCGTTTTCGTTTTCCTCCGGCGAATCCACCGACCAATCGTGCTGCATCATTCCGCTCATTCCCGCGGCACGGGCGGCCTGGCGGTGGATGGGCTCCCACACGGTGAGGATGTAGGCGTTATTCGCGGACAGGAATCGCCCGGCGTATTCGATTGCCGCCTTGGCTTGGTCGCCGCCGTCATAGGCGATGAGGACGGTATCGCCCTTCAGGCTGCCGGTGCTGCCTTCCTGCGCCTCTCCTCGCGGGGCGGATGCATCCTGGGCGGTCTGGGCGGGATCAGTCACGGTGTGCCTTCCTCGTTTCGGGTTGCCGACTTTATGCCAACACTTGTTGCTCTTCTCCCCAGGTTAGTACGTTGGAATGATGACTTCCCGGCTTTCCCCTCTTCCCCGTTCTCGCAGTCTGACGGCCCGTCCCATCAGCGCCGCTGTCCTGGTCGCTGGACTAAGCCTGGCTGCCGGCTGTTCCGCCGGCGACGAGGGTTCGGTTCCTTCTTCCGCCCCGTCTTCTTCTACGACGACGTCCCCGGCCAGCGCCCCAGAGACCACGCCGCCGGCACCCCAGGTGCCGGCCGAGGAGCTCGCACCGAAACTCCTCGCGGTCGGGGTGACGGATTTCGAGAGCGCGCGGGCGGCCGTGGACGCCGGGGTGCGACACCTCTTTTTCGGTACCGGTTCGGACTTCAGCATGCTCAACGGCCAGGGCGATCCCGAGCGGAGCATCGCCGCGCTGCAGCGCCGGGCGGGGGAGCCCCTGCGGGTATCCGTCGACGAGGAGGGCGGGATGGTCCAGCGGCTCTCCGAGCTGATCGGTACCTTGCCCGCACCCCGGGACATGGCTCGCACCAGGACACCTGAACAGGTGAGGGCCATGATGGCGGAGCACGGTCGGAAGATGGCTGAGCTCGGCTTCACCATGGATTTCGCCCCCTCCGTCGACCTGGCAGGCGGTGAGAATATCGAGGACAACGCGATCGGCTCGCGCTCCTTCGGGACCGATCCACAGACCGTGGCCCGGTATGGCCGCGCCTACGTGGAAGGCCTCCTGGACGCCGGCATCACCCCGGTGCTCAAGCACTTCCCGGGGCACGGGCACGCCAGCGGGGATTCCCACACCGGCGAGGTCTTCGTCCCTCCGGTGGAACAGCTCAAGCAGTCTGACCTGAAGCCATTCGCTGAGCTGGCAACGATCCCGGGGGTGGAAGTGATGATGGGGCATGTCCAGGCGCCGGACCTGAACCCCGAGGAACCCGCCTCGGTCAGCCCAGCCACCTATGGGCTGCTGCGCAAGGGCTGGGAGGGCTTCGATGGCTACCAGGGGGTCGTCTATACCGACGACCTCACCGGGATGCGCGCGGTCACCGACCGCTACCCAGGCGCAGAGGCGGTCGTCGCGGCGCTGTCTGCCGGAGCGGACCAGGGGCTGACAGCGGCCGGTGCCTTCGACCTGCCCGAACTCGTTAGAGCGGTCACTGAGGCCATCCGCAACGGGGAAATCGCGCCCGAACAAGCCCGGCGCAGCGCCGAACGGCTCGCCCCGCCCGCACCAAAAACGGAAAACTAAGGCCGTGGATAGCCCGAATGGCCAGCGACCGTGCGGAAGCTAAAGACCTGAGAAAGTTCCTAGAAATGCTGGTCGGCCTATAGACTGTGCCTTATTGCTGGGTGCGGGCATCTTCACACGCTAGATAGGGACGCGCCCTGCTTTTTAAGGAATCGAACTAGGAAGGTGCGCCGTCATGGCGGCAGCTGCGAAAAAGAAGACTGTAAAGCCGCGCCACAAGCGCCGCCGCTGGCCCCTGTTCGCCTGGGGACTCCTGGTTCTCCTCGGCCTCGGCGGGGTC
Organism: Corynebacterium urealyticum; assembly: GCA_020741275.1. GTDB lineage: Bacteria > Actinomycetota > Actinomycetes > Mycobacteriales > Mycobacteriaceae > Corynebacterium > Corynebacterium urealyticum_A. Next base: position 4,807 of record DYZK01000064.1, on the reverse strand, counting down.
CTCTACGGAGTGGACTACGCCATGAGCGAGGGGAAGGTGCCCCGCGGCGTGACCGTGGGTGGGGTGGACATCGGCGGGTTGCCGAAGGACCAGGCGGAGCAGCGCCTCGTCAATAACCTCGGCGATGTCGTGCGCCGGCCGGTGACCGTCAACGCGGGCAACATGTCCAGCATCGTCGATCCGCGCGACTCCGGCCTACAGGTCGACTGGTCCAAGACAGTCGACCAGGCGGGCCAGCAGCCACTGAACCCGATCACCCGAATCCGCAGTTTCTTCCAGACCCGCGAGGTTGGCATCGTCTCCCAGTTCCACGAGGGGCCACTCGCGACGACCCTGCGCCGTGTGACCGAGGAGCTCACCCGCGAGCCAGAGAACGCGCACGTCTCCATCACGGAGAAGGGTAAGCCGAAGGTCGTCGCCGATAAGCCAGGCCAGACTGTAAATCGAGACCTCGTTGACGCACGTGTCCGGGAATACTGGCTGAACAAGGATCGCACCGTCCATGTCGACGCGGACGTCACACAGTCCAACATCCCGAAGTCCGCGGCCGAAGAGATGGTCGAGAAGGTCATCAAGCCTGCCACCAGCAGCGACGTCGTTTTTAAGGGGCGCGACCACGTGAGCGGCACGCTGCGGGCGGAGGATATGGCGCACGTCATCAGCTTCAACGAGAAGCCGGGCAAGGAGCCGGGCACTGGCACCTTCGAGCCGGTGTATTCCACCGAGGCGGCGAAGAAGATTCTGCAGCCGCAGCTCGCAGAGACCGAAGTGGAGTTCCGCAACGCGGGCTTCAACTTCAAGGGCCGCGACATTGAGGTCATCCCGCACCAGGACGGCGTGGAAATCGAGTGGGATAAAACCCTGGGAGACCTGAGCAAGAAGGTGTTGGACAAGAAGCACCGAGAGCACAAGGTCTTCTATGAGGACAAGAAGGCCGAGTACACGACCAAGGAGGCAGCGAAGGCCCATTTCGACGACGTGGTCGGCAGCTTCACGACCGACGGATTTAGCGCATCCTCTGGCGTGAATATCCGCCGCGTCGCGGAGATGGTCGACGGGGCTATCATCCTGCCAGGCGAGACCTTCAGCCTGAACGGCCACACCGGGCCACGCGGCAAGGAGCAGGGTTTCGTGGAGTCCGGCATCATCATAGATGGTCAGGCTGGCGAAGCCGTGGGCGGCGGCATTTCCCAGTTCGCCACCACGCTGTACAACGCCTCCTATTTCGCGGGCATGGAAGACGTGGCCCACACGCCGCACTCCTACTACATTTCCCGCTACCCGGCGGGCCGCGAGGCCACGGTCTTCGAGGGCGCGATCGACCTGCAGTTCAAGAACCCGTTCGACACCCCAGTGCTGATCGAAGCATCAGCGGGCTCGGATAGTGTGACCGTGCGGATGCGAGGCGTGAAGCAGGTTGAGGTGGAGTCTATCGCCGGCTCCCGCACCAGCCCCACGAAGCCGGAGGTCCGTAAGGGCAAGGGTGATAAGTGCATCCCGTCGAGTGGCGCTCCGGGCTTCACGGTCACGGATACCCGCGTGATCAAGGATCTGCGCGGCAAGGAGATCAAGCGCGAGACGCAGACCACGGTCTACGATCCGCAGCCGATCGTTCGCTGCAGCTAGCAACGAGATCGTGATGGGCGCCCCTGGGTGGGGCGCCCATTTGTCGCACGGGCAGTTCGCCGTTGTGTGAAGGGGCCGACCTTAGGAGTAGTTGGCCTCGTGGGGCGGGTGGCCACTGGCGATGGAAACGCGGTTGAAGGCGTTGATCGCGATGATCGCCCACTCGAGGACCGCGAACTTCTCTTCACCCAGGGTACGTAGTGCCCGGTTCTGGATGTCCACCAGCCCCGGGCCGCTGATCGTTCCGGTGGTCCCGTGGCCGATGGTCAACGCCTCGGCGAGCTCGAGGGCGATGCGTTCTTCCTCGGTGTAGATCTCGGCGTCCTGCCAGCTGGGCAGGAGGTCGAGTTTGAGCTCGGATACGCCCGCGCGCCGGGCGGCGGGGACGTGCACGCTCAGGCAGGCGGGGCAACCGTTGAGCTGGGAGACGCGCACGTTGACCAGCTCGGTGAGTGCGCGGCTGAGGCCCGCTGCGCGTTCTGCACGTCGGACGTGGCGGGTCACGCCCGCGAGTGCCTTATAGGTCTCGGGGTGGGTCTTGTCGAGGAATGGGCGTTCGGCGGAGCTCATCGGTTTTCCTTCGCGATGTGGGGTGGGTGTTTGGCTTCGTAATGGGGGAGGGTAGCGGAAAACCAAAGCCGGGTGGGAAGCCACGGTGTTGTGGTTTCCCACCCGGCTGGGTGGTGCTAGCGCGCGACCGTTGTTGTGGTGCGTGGTGGCCGGTGCGCTAGGCGGACAGTTCCTAAATTAGAACTGGCCCTCCTCGGTGGAGCCCTTCAGGGCGGTGGTGGAGGAGTTCGGGTCGACGGTGGTTGCGATGGCGTCGAAGTAGCCTGCACCGACCTCGCGCTGGTGCTTGACGGCGGTGAAGCCGCGCTCCTCGGCAGCCTTGAACTCGCGGTTCTGCAGGTCGACGAATGCGGTCATCTGCTCGCGAGCGTAGCCGTAAGCCAGGTCGAACATGGAGTAGTTCAGGGCGTGGAAGCCAGCCAGGGTGATGAACTGGAACTTGAAGCCCATTGCGCCCAGCTCGTTCTGGAACTTGGCGATCTCGTCTGCCTCGAGGTGTGCGGACCAGTTGAAGGACGGGGAGCAGTTGTAGGCCAGCAGCTGGTCTGGGTGCTCCTCGCGGACTGCCTCGGCGAACTTCTTAGCCAGTTCGAGGTCCGGGGTGCCGGTCTCCATCCAGATGAGGTCAGCGTACGGAGCGTATGCCTTCGCACGAGCGATGCATGGCTCGATGCCGTTCTGGACGTTGTAGAAGCCCTCAGCGGTGCGGCCGCCGGTCAGGAACGGCTTGTCGCGGTCATCGACGTCGGAGGTCAGCAGGGTTGCAGCCTCGGCGTCGGTACGTGCGACGACCAGGGTCGGGGTGTTAGCAACGTCAGCTGCCAGGCGAGCGGAGTTCAGGGTACGAATGTGCTGCCGGGTCGGGATCAGGACCTTGCCGCCCAGGTGGCCACACTTCTTCTCGGAAGCGAGCTGGTCCTCCCAGTGGGAGCCAGCGGCGCCAGCCTTGATCATGGCCTTCTGCAGCTCGTAGACGTTCAGAGCGCCACCGAAGCCGGCCTCACCGTCAGCGACGATCGGGACGAGCCAGTTCTCGACGGAGTCATCGCCCTCGACGCGAGCGATCTCGTCGGCACGCATCAGAGCGTTGTTGATGCGCTGAACAACGTTCGGCACGGAGTTTGCCGGGTACAGGGACTGGTCCGGGTAGGTGTGGCCAGAGAGGTTGGCGTCACCTGCGACCTGCCAACCGGAGAGGTAGACAGCCTTCAGGCCAGCGCGGACCTGCTGGACAGCCTGGTTACCGGTCAGTGCGCCCAGGGCGTTGATGTAGGAGTCGTCGCCCTTGTTGACGGCCTCCCAGAGGATCTCAGCGCCGCGGCGTGCGAGGGTGTGCTCCTCGAGGACGTTGCCCTGGAGCTCTGCAACCTGCTCAGCGGTGTAGTCACGCTTGACCTGTGCCCAGCGCGGGTTCTCGTCCCAGTCCTTCTGGATTTCAGCTGCGGTACGTGGAGTTCCGACAGTCGACATGTGATGTCACTCCCTTTGTTGGTGGAGAATTGTGCCTAACAGTACGAACCTCTGAGGCCGTACGACGCTCAAGTCGGGCCCGGTGACCCCGGTGTAAAACCCGGTTGAAGGGCTCGACCTTGTGTGTCATGGGCCACTTTACCAAAGCATTCCTGCACGTCAACGAGGTGCGGACGAGTGAATTGTGTGGGGGTAATCGCCCTTTTTGTAAAGTTTGCAAAGTTCTATCTGTTCAGATTTTTTCGCGTTGTGGTGTGATTTGTCTCTCGTACAGGGGTGATGCGGGGCGTTGAGATCTTTCATCCGGGGGTAGCTCGGGATATTGTTCAACGAAAATTTTTGCTTTTCGCCAGCGAACGGGGGTAGTCGCTGTTCGCTCGTGGGCCGGTTTGCCTCTTTCGTGATCGAGGTCACCTAATGTGGGAGGGGTACTACAGATGGGAAACCGCAAGATAAAGGAGTCGAATATGGCCCAGACTCAGCAGACCGAACGCGTCAGCGCTGGTGGCCTCCAGGTCGCCAAGGTTCTCTATGACTTCGTGAATAACGAGGTTCTTCCGAAGGCTGGTAAGTCCGGCGAGGATAACCAGAAGAAGTTCTGGGATGGCTTCGGCGAGATCGTCGAGAAGTTCACCCCGCGCAACAAGGAGCTGCTGGCCAAGCGCGATGAGCTGCAGGCCAAGCTCGACCAGTGGTACACCGACCACAAGGGCGCTCAGGATCCGAAGGAATACGAGGCCTTCCTCCGCGAGATCGGTTACCTGGTCGACGAGCCAGGCGAGTTCGAGATCGCGACCCAGAACATCGATAGCGAGATCGCAGAGACCGCCGGCCCGCAGCTGGTCGTCCCGATTCTCAACGCCCGCTTCGCCCTGAATGCGGCGAACGCTCGCTGGGGCTCCCTGTACGATGCCCTCTACGGCACCGATGCCATCTCCGAGGAGAACGGCCAGGAGAAGGGCAGCAGCTACAACAAGGTCCGTGGCGACAAGGTCATCGAGTGGGGTCGTGAGTTCCTGGACCGCGTCATTCCGCTGGAGTCCGGCTCCCACAAGGACGTCACCAAGTACTCCGTGACCTCCGGCCAGATCACCGGTGAGATCGACGGCGAGCAGGTCAACCTGCGCAACCCGGAGGTCTA
>DYZK01000063.1 GCA_020741275.1 Corynebacterium urealyticum | reverse complement strand
GGCCCGTTGAAGAACTCACTGCCGGCAATGACGGTGGTGGAGCCGATCTTCGCTTTCGCGCTGGGGTACACGATCCTGGGCGAGAAGTTCGACGTCTCCGGCTACCAGTGGATTTACATGGCCGCCGCGTTGATCATCATGATCGTCTCCACGGTGGTGCTCTCCCGGAAGACGATCACCGACTAACCGGAACTAGCCACGCGGGCCGGGGTGGCTGGCATATCATCGTGAGTCGGGCTTGATTCAAAACCCCCACCTACTGCCCTCAAACGTCCGGAGGAACCCCACCGTGAGCACCGCACCGTCCCAGAACAGCTCTTCTGACCAGGCCAAGCCGTGGCTGAAGTTCTATACGGAAGGGACCGCCCCGAACCTGGACTACGGGGAGACCACCCTGGTCAGCATCTTCCGCGACGCGGTGAGTAAGTACGGCAAGCGGGATGCGATGTGGTTCCTGGGCACGCAGATCACATACAGCGAGTTCGGTGAGCTGGTGGATAAGGCCGCTGCCGTCCTGAAGGAAAACGGCGTGAAGCGGGGCGACCGGGTGGCCGTCGTCCTCCCGAACTGCCCGGCGAACCTGGTGGCGTTCTACGCGATCGTCTCGCTGGGGGCGACGGCGGTGTACCACAACCCGCTGTACACGGCGCACGAGCTGGAGGGGCCGTTCGCGGATCACGGCGCGAAGGTCGCGGTGTTCTGGGATAACACGGCCGATATTGCGCAGCACCTGGTGGACAGCACCCCGCTGGAGAAGGTGTTCACGGTGAACATCACGAAGTCGATGCCGCTGCTGCAGCGGGTTGCGCTCTCCCTGCCGGTTCCGACGCTGCGCAAGGCGAAGGCGAAGCTGACTGGTGGGCCGACTCAGTTTGAGGACTGGGACGCCGCCGTCGATGGCATGGCACCGGGGTTGGGTCGCCGCGCGATTCAGGACGCCCTGCCGATGGTGCAGCCGGAGTCCCCGGCGTTGATTCTGTACACCTCGGGTACGACCGGTTCGCCGAAGGGCGCGGTGCTGAGCCACCGGAATATCTGCGCGAACCTGCTCCAGGGCAAGGCGTGGGTGCCGGGCCTGGGCGAGCAGGCCGATCCGGAGCGGATGCTGGCCGCGCTGCCGATGTTCCACGCTTATGGCATGACGATGAACGGTGCGCTGGCACCGCTGATCGGCGGGGAGTTGCTGCTGCTCCCGGCACCGGAGCCTTCCCTGCTGCAGCAGGTGATTAAGAAGAAGAAGCCGACGTGGGTGCCGGGCGTGCCCGCCCTGTACCAGGCGATCGTGAAGCTGGCGGAGGAAAAGGACCTCGACATGTCCACGATGCGGAACTCCTTCTCCGGTGCTTCTGCCCTGCCGGTGGCGACGGTTGAGAACTGGGAGAAGCTCACTCACGGCCGCTTGGTGGAGGGCTATGGGCTGACCGAGACCTCCCCGATCGTGCTGGGTAACCCGATGAGCGCGGACCGTCGCCCGGGCTACGTCGGTGTTCCGTTCCCGGATACTGAGGCACGCGTGGTGGATCAGGACGACCCCACGAAGGTGCTGGACTACGGCGAGGAGGGCGAGCTGGTGGTGCGCGGGCCGCAGGTCTTCGGCGGCTACCTGCACCAGGAGCAGCTCAACGAGAAGATCTTCGCGGATGGCTGGTTCCGCACGGGTGATATGGCTGTGATGGAGGCCGATGGCTTCGTGAAGATCGTCTCCCGCCTGAAGGAGATGATCGTGACCGGCGGATTCAATGTGTACCCCGCCGAGGTGGAGGAGGCGCTGCTGGAGCACCCGGAGGTCAAGGAGGCCGCCGTGGTGGGCCTGTCGAAGGAGGACGGCTCCGAACGCGTGGTCGCTGCGGTGACGCTGGCGGAGGCCACGGAGGGCGAGGAGCACGAGCCGCGCCGCGTGGGCGAGAAGCTGCACGATTCGCTGCGCCAGCACTGCAAGAAGGTGCTGACTGGCTATAAGGTGCCGCGGGAGTTCTTCCACGTGGCAACGCTGCCGGCTGACCAGATGGGCAAGGTGCGCCGCACGGAGATGCGCGCGATTCTGGAGGAGCTGGAGCGCCGCTAGTTCGGGCTCGGCCGGTCTAGCGGGGTTAGGCCGGACGCGGCGCTGGTGCGCCGCGCACCCTGCTGGCACGGGGCTGAGCGGTGCCTGATTGGTGAGCCGTTAGATCGGGGCTGGGGCGGTTTATTTACCCCCGATGAGCGAACCATCAGGCATAGCGGGACTTGGCATAGACACATGCCGAAAACGGGGTGGACGCTGGGCGGATTCTCCCAGCGCAGTGCAATAGGCTCTCGAACCGTGCGCTGACCTTCATCTTTGGGTTTCAAGTGCAATTGACAGAGCTTACTTAGCCCTGCTTAACTACCTCCTAATCTTTCGGCGCCCGCCGGAGGTCTACTCACGTTCACTGACTTAAAAAGAAGTGGGATGAAGAAGGTCATCTCCACCACCGCGACGCTGGCACTGCTGGGCGGCGGTATGTTGTTCATTCCCCAGGCTTCCCTCGCGGAGACGACTTCCGCGTCCATGTCTCTGAGCTGTCAGGCGGTTCCCTCCACCAGCCTGGCAGGGCCACAGGAATTCAGCACGGATAACGTCACCGTCAATATCGATGCGCCGAAGAGCGTTCGTATTGGCGAGGAGTTCCGCGCTGGCTTCTCCATTGACCCCGTGGAGGTCGAACTCCCCTCGCTGCCATTGAGGGCACAAATGGAGAGTGCTAGCCGCCTGAAGCTGGACATGGCGCTGCCGGCAGGCGTGGAGTTCCTCGGTGCAGAGATTGACGAATCGAAGTCCAACCTGAAGGGCATGAAGGTCCTCCAGGTGGATGCGGCCGGCAACCCTAGCTCTACTGGCGAGTTCCTCCGGGTAACCAGCTCCAATAACGCCACCATCGGTAATGGCCCGAACTCTTCCCGCAACCGCGAGGGCGGGATCAAGTACACGCTGAATGGCTCCAAGATTGACCTGCGCTTCCCGGAGATCACGCTGCGCCTCAAGGCGAAGACCGCCGGGGAGAAGGCGCTGGGCGTGCGCACCCAGGGGGACGCGGGCACCTTCGCTCGGGACGAGAACTTCCTCACGATGCTGGGCAAGGTATCGGTTCCCATTCCCTTTGTTGGCACCATCTGGGCCCCGGTGCAGTGCTCGCCCCGCGCCAGCGCCACCGCACCGCTAGACACCCGGGCCGCCAAGCTGGCGAGTGTCACCGTTGAAGATGCTTCCGAGGTTGCCCTGAACCTCGAGGCGACGGGCACTCCAGTCGCCGGCCAGCCCGCAACCCTGAGCGCTCGCCTCGAGCCCGCGGCCGAAGGAACCGTGGAGTTCCTCCGGTTCCCTGAAGACCAGCGCCCCGGTGGTTGATGGTGTGGCCACCGCTGAGCTGACGTTCCCCATCACGGGCGAGCACGAGGTCACGGCCAGCTTCCGGCCGAAGAATTCCGGCGAGTTCAAGCCAGCCACCGCCACCACCACGGTGACGGTCGCAGGTCAGGACGCCGCCCTGAACGTCGACGTTCCCGAGAATGCCCCGGGCGCGTTCGCGCGTGGAGGTCAAGGCCACCGTGGCGCAGGGCGCCGAGGGCACCGTCCGTTTCCGCCTGGGTGATGCGACGGTGACGGCGAAGGTGGATTCTGGTGTCGCCACCGCTGAGCTGCCCACCGGCCCGAACCCAGGGCAGCAGGAGATCACCGCGGAGTTCACCCCCGCGCCTCGCAGCGCATTCGCGGCGGGCACGGCCCGCGCTCCGATCACGATCGATGCCGTCACCGGTACGACCATCGAGCTGAGCGCGGATCAGGCCGGCCCAATTCGCCCCGGTCAGCCGGTCAGCATTAGCGCGACCGTCACCCCTGCGGAAAACACGGAGCGGGCAGAAGGCACCGTGGAGTTCTTGATCGACGGCGAGCGGATCACCCGCACGCTGGAGAACCACGCCACGAGTGTGGAGTTCACCCCAGACCGTGCAGGCGATTTCCCTGTGGAGGCCAAGTTCATCCCGGCGGATGACACTCAAACCCCAGCCGAGGATGCGCTGACTCTGCAGGTGAAGGGCGCGACTGAAACCCAGCTCGAGGTCGACGCCCCGCAGAGCGTCGAGCCTCTGGTTGAGGCCCCGACCACCGTGACCGTGACCCCGGCGGCTGCTGGCACCGTCACCGCCGTGATCGACGGACGCCGCATTTCCGCGGAGGTCCAGGAGGACCCGGGCACCGCCACCCTGTCGCTGGTGTTCCCACGCGAAAGGGAATTCGAGGTTCCTATCACCTTCGTCCCTGCTAACCCGGCAGACGCGAAGCGTGCAGCGACCGCCACGACGATCACCGTGGCTGCCCCGGCAGCAAGCGACGTCGAGATCGCGCTCAATGGGCCGGCTGCCGCAGAGAAGGGCCAGAGCACGAGCTACACCACAACCCTCACCCCACAGGTCGGCAGCCAGCGCAACGTGACGGGTTTCCTGGAAATTCTCATCGACGGCAAGCCGGCCACCAAGGGCGGAGAAACTGCCCGCATCCCGGTTGTCGAGGGGGTCGCGGAGTTCGACGTGCTGTGGAACCGCGCCGGTGCGCAAGAGCTCACTGCGGTCTTCCACAATGCTTCCGGCGAGGAGGTTTCCCGCGCGGCAGCGACCGTGACCGTGGCAGGCGAGACCGGCACGCCAGGCGACGGGGACAACCAGAACCCCGGCGATGGCGATGGCAACCAGGTGAAGCCAGGTGGCTCCAGCTCCTCGGCTGCTAATCCCTTCGCCCCGCTGATCGACTTCTTCCGCATGCTGTGGGAGTGGCTGACCTCCCTGTTCTCCGGTGGGGGTCCCTCCTCCGGTAGCTCGAGCACGCCCCGCGACTAAGCCCCTCCCCACTCCTACTCCTGCAAGGATTTTCCTATGACTTTGTTGCCTTCTCGTCGCTCGGGCCGCCTCGCCCTGGGCGCCATCACCTCCCTGTCCCTGAGTTTCACGCTGCTATCCGCTGCCCCCATGAGTGCTGCCGCACCGGTCAAGAAGTCGGTGCGGGTCAACCACCAGTGCGTTGAGCACAAGGGGTGGTTCTCCCAAGGGTCAGACTTGACGCTCTCCCCCGATAATGTCGCCGTCGAGTACCCGGAGACCGTGCTCCCGGGCCAGACCTTCACCGTCAAGGTCCAGCCGGGTGAGATGCGCACCGGCGAAAAGGCCACGGGGCGGATGAAGTACGATATCGCGCTGCCGCAGGGCGTGAAGATCAGCAACCTGCGCCTCGATGGCGGCGCATCCTGGCTGAATGCGAACCCGGCCGCCGTGGTGCAACGCGTTGACGCCTCCGGCAAGCCAAATGCCAATGGCGCTTTCGCCCGCATCTGGGACGGCGCGAACTCGGTGAATAACGGAGGCCAGGAGAGCGATAGTTGGCTGTTGGATCGGAACCGCGCGGGCCTGGCGGTGGACAAGGACAAGTCCTTCCGCCTGCCACGGATCGCCTTCGACGTCACCGCCCCCACCACGGTCGGATCGAAGATCGTGACCGGCCTGCGTGCAGCTGGCACCGGTGCCGGCCCCGCCAGCAAGGAGAACCGGGACAACACCCTCTCCATGCTCGCCCGGGCCAACGTTGCTGACGCGGTCTACTGCACCGCGGATGCCGCCGGCAAGACCCTCACCAGCACCACGGTGGCCCTGCGCAATACGCAGACCGAGTTCGACGAGACCTCGACCGACCT
>DYZK01000062.1 GCA_020741275.1 Corynebacterium urealyticum | reverse complement strand
CAAGCGCGAGGACCTGCAGCCGGTGCACAGTTTCAAGATTCGCGGCGCTTTCAACCGCATGGCTCAGCTGAGCCCGGAGGAGCGCAATCGGGGCGTGGTCGCCGCATCCGCCGGTAACCACGCGCAGGGGGTGGCCCTGTCCGGCCGCGAGCTTGGTATCCAGACCACCATCGTGATGCCGGAGATCACCCCGCAGATCAAGGTCGCCGCGGTTCAGGGGCTGGGCGGCGGTGTGCTGCTGCACGGCGGCAACTTCGACGAGGCCAAGGCGAAGGCCATCGAGCTCTCCGAGACCGAGGGCATGGTCTTCGTCGCCCCCTTCGACGACGAGGCGGTCGTTGCTGGACAGGGGACCATCGGCCTGGAAATTTTCCAGGACGTACCCGAGATTGACCGCGTCTTCGTCCCCATCGGGGGCGGTGGCCTGGCTGCCGGTGTGGCGATCCTGCTCAAGCAGCTGAACCCCAAGATTCAGGTCATTGGAGTGGAGCCGGAGGAGTCCGCCTGCTTCGTCGCAGCAAAGAAGGCAGGCGGCCCGGTGGACCTGGCCTACACCAGCCTGTTTGCCGAGGGCGTGGCGGTCAAACGCATCGGCGATGAGAACTTCCGCATCCTGAACGAGCGGCTGGATGACGTCGTGACCGTCACCTCCGACGAGATCAGCGCGGCGATCAAGGACATTTTCGACGACACTCGCGCGATCGCCGAGCCCGCCGGTGCGGTGGCGCTGGCGGGTCTCAAGCGCTACTGCGCTGAGCACGAGATCACCGATGAAACGCTTGTCCACGTGCTCTCGGGTGCCAACGTCAACTTCCACTCCCTGCGCTATGTTTCCGAGCGCGCGGAGCTCGGTGAGGGCAGCGAGGCCCTGTTCGGCGTGACAATCCCCGAGGCTAAGGGCGCATTCCTGGACTTTTGCACTGTGCTGGGTAGCCGCGCGGTCACCGAGTTCAGCTACCGCGTGGGGGAGACCGACGAACCAGCGAAGATCTTCGTCGGCGTGCAGCTCAAGGGTGGCCACCAGGAGAGGGAATCCATCCTCACCGACTTGGCTGCGGCCGGTTACGGCGTGGTCGACCTCTCCGAGGATGAGGTGGCCAAGGAGCACGTGCGGTACATGATTGGCGGCCAGCCGCCGCACGCTGTGACCGAGAGCGTGTTCGCTTTCGAGTTCCCGGAGCACCCGGGTGCCCTCATCCGTTTCCTGGAGGTGCTGGGAACCCGGTGGAATGTGTCGGCCTTCCATTACCGCAGCATCGGCATGGACTATGGTCGCGTGCTCGCCGCGTTCGAGAATGTGGAGGGTGACCCAGAGTTCGCCGAGCACCTGGAAAAGCTGGGCTATCACGCCACTGAGGTCAGCTCCAGCCCGGCTTATCAGTTCTTCCTGAAGGCCTAAGCCAGCCCAACCCCGGCTGCCTCACTCCCGGCGAGGCCCTCCCCACTGGGCTCTGCCTCGTTGGGTCCCGCCCCCGACGGTCGGCACGCCCGGCTGCGGGGGCTTGTGCATTATCCGGCGAAGAACGCGCCCAGGATACTGCCCAGCTGCCGCAGGTGCTCCACCTCGGAGAGCAGGAAGTCTGGGCCACCCGGGCGTCCCACGATGAGGATCAGCGAGGAACCCTCGATGGGGGTGGCGGCGAGGGAGGAGTCCATGACCGCCCAGGGTTCGGGGATCCAGTCCTCCTGCTCGGGGTTGAGTACGCGGGCCTCGAGCACTGGCGCGGAGTCCAGCTCCTGACCGTTGTCCTCAGGCGCCGCGCTCGAGGCGGCGATGCGGTGGGTGCGGGGATCCGTATCCAACACGATGGCCCAGCCGGCGGACATGGAACGCGGTAGATCCGCCATCAGCGTTTCTAGAGCCTCTGCGCGCCGGGATCGTCGCGCCGCGATGGAGGCCAGCATCTGCACCTGGCCGCGGCGGTCGATCGAGCCGGAGAACGGGCGGATGGAGTCGACGAACACGCCCTCGACTTCCTGGGCTGCGGTGATCAAGACGTCCGGCAACGTGCCGTGGGGCAGATCCACGACGATGTCGTCAACGACGACGATCTCGTTGTTCAGGGAGTCGTCCTCGTCGTAGCCGACGATGTCGACGCCCCGGATGTTGCCGTCGACGTTGCCGAGCGCCTGGGCGATTTTGCCGAGGGCGCCGGGCGAATCGGGTACGCGCACTCGCATCAAATAAGACATGCTTAAAGTCTAGCGATCCGTGCGAAAAACTTAAGGAGTTCTTTTCCGGCCGGGGCATGCTAGGTGAACGTGGCCGGGCTTGACTAGAGTTATGGGCATGTCTGAAATTTCCCGCGAAAATGTTGCCCACTTGGCCAAGCTGGCGCGCCTGGAGCTCTCGGAAGATGAGCTGCAGAGCTACGCCGACCAGATCGACGACATCATCGAGCACGTCGCCGCGATCTCCAAGGTCGATACCGAGGGCGTTGAGCCGCTGAGCCACCCGACTCAGAACGTCGACGGTGCTGTCTCCGTGATGCGCGAGGACGTCGTCATGCCCGTGCTGACCGCCGAGCAGGCCCTGGACCAGGCGCCAGCGGTGCAGGATCAGCGTTTCCAGGTTCCTCAGATCCTCGCCGATTAACCTGCCTTAGCTTTGTGCCTGGCTGGCACGCCGGAAAAACAACACCAACTCCACGCAGCGAACCCACGTTCGCAGATGATTACAGCTCAAAGGATTATTGATGACTGAAGCTCAGCGCCTGACGGTCGGGGAGCGTACGGACTCCGACTTCACGACCTGGACCGCCGCCGAACTGGCAGAGAAGATTCACTCGCGGGAAATCAGCTCTGTCGAGGTGACCCAGGCTCACCTGGATCGTATTAACGACGTTGATGGGGAGATCAACGCTTTCATCCACGTCAGTGCCGACGAGGCGCTGGCAGCAGCCCACAACGTCGATGCCGCCATCGCCGCTGGCGATACGCCAACCTCGAGCCTGGCTGGCGTGCCGCTCGCGCTGAAGGATGCCTTCGTCACCACCGACGCGCCCACGACCTCCGGTTCGAAGATGCTCGAGGGGTACATGAGCCCCTATGACGCGACGCTGACCTTGCGTCTGCGCAGCGCTGGTATCCCGATCCTGGGTAAGACCAACATGGATGAGTTCGCGATGGGTTCCTCCACCGAGAACTCCGCTTACGGCGCGACCCGTAACCCGTGGGATCTGGAACGCACCCCTGGCGGTTCCGGCGGTGGCTCCTCCGCGGCGCTGGCTGCGGGCATGGCTCCGCTGGCTATCGGTACGGACACGGGTGGTTCCATCCGCCAGCCGGCCGCGCTGACCAACACTGTGGGCGTGAAGCCGACCTACGGCACCGTTTCCCGCTACGGCCTTATCGCCTGCGCTTCCTCCTTGGATCAGGGCGGCCCGGCGGCCCGCACGGTCGAGGACACAGCCCGCCTGCACCAGGTCATCGCGGGCTTCGATCAGAACGACGCCACGTCTTCCCGCCACGAGATCGCCGATGTCGTCGCAGCTGCCAAGCAGGGGGCAAACGGCGACCTCAAGGGCGTGAAGGTTGGTGTGGTCAAGCAGTTCCAGCAGGCAGAAGCCCTGCAGTCGGGCGTGCGTGAGCGCTACGAGGCCAACCTGGAGCAGTTGAAGTCCCAGGGCGCGGAGCTCGTGGAGATCGACTGCCCGAACTTCGACCACGCGCTGAACGCCTACTACCTGGTCCAGTTTTCGGAGATCTCCTCTAACCTCGCCCGCTTTGACGGGATGCGTTACGGCCTGCGCGCCGGCGACGATGGCACCCGCAGCGCCGATGAGGTCATGAGCCTGAGCCGTGCGGAGGGCTTCGGTCCGGAGGTTAAGCGCCGTATCATGCTGGGTACCTACGCGCTTTCCGTCGGCTACTACGACGCCTACTACCTGCAGGCACAGCGCGTGCGTAACCTCGTCGCGCAGGACTACGCCAAGGCCTTCGAGCAGGTGGACATCATCGCCGCGCCGACGACCCCAACCACCGCGTTCAAGCTCGGCGAGCTGGTCGACGACCCGCTGCAGATGTACCTCTTCGATCTGTTCACCCTGCCGCTCAACCTTGCCGGCGTCTGTGGCATGTCCCTGCCGGGCGGCCTGAGCAGCGATACCCAGCTGCCGACGGGCCTGCAGCTGATGGGCCCAGCCCACGGCGAGGATCGCATCTACCGCGTCGGTTCCGCATTCGAGGCTGGTCGCGAGAACTAAGTCCCGCGAACTAGACACGCAGGCTACGGCCCCACACCCAGATTCGATCTGGGCGTGGGGCCGCTGGCGTACAGTAGACCCTATGGTTACTACGGGTGATGGCTGGGCAATTGGCGTCGATGGCTCCCGCAGGTGGGGGACCCTGGGGGCAGCCGGGTTGTTCCTGTGCGCCCCGGCCGAAGACTCCGCCGAGCCGGTCGTCCTGATGCAACACCGTGCCTGGTGGACCAACCGCGGGGATACCTGGGCGCTGCCGGGAGGAGCGATCGACCACGGCGAGTCTCCCGAGCAGGGCGCGATGCGCGAGACTCAGGAGGAGACCGGGATCGACCCCGCGGACGTCACCGTCCTGGACACGCTGGTCACCTCCCGCGTCGAGCTGGACCACGTGCTGCGCCGCGAAGCCGTCCTCCCAGAGGAAGAACACTTGCTGGATCCCGTTCGCGCCATGATCGAGCGCGACGGCGATGTCCGCCAGGCGCTGCAGGAACAGCCCATTCACCACCCGGAACACGGGGGGCGTGCGGTCTTCGGGCTCGGCGCCAAGTTCTGGTGGGAGGTGCCAGACGAGACCGTGACCGAATGGCGATATAGTACCGTCCTCGCGCGCGCTGAGCACCCGCTGGATTTCATCCTCACCGAGGAATCCACGGACCTGCGCTGGCAGCCGCTTGCGCAGCTGGAGGAGCTCAACCTTATGCCCGAATTCCGTGCCACGCTGCCGGAGGTTCGGCAGCGTGTGGCGCAGCTCTGGGGCTAAAGCACGCAGACCGCTCCACAATCATCCCCGCCGGAGCCGGAGGGGGGTGATCCAGCGATCCCGCCTGGCGTGGAGGGGACGACCGGGTAGGTGATTAGATGGTGCCTGTGACTGCCCATAAGTATCCAACGCTTCCGCTGAACAGCAAGGCGGCCTGGCGGGCGCTGACCGCCCTGTGCATCGGTTTCTTCATGATCCTGCTGGATCAATCGATCGTGGCTGTTGCCACGCCGGATCTGCAGTCGCAGTTGGGCGCCACCTATAACCAGGTCATCTGGGTGACCTCGGTGTATCTTCTCTTTTTCGCCGTTCCACTGCTCGTTACCGGACGGCTGGGAGACCGCTACGGGCCGAAGAACGTCTACATCGTGGGCATGGTGATCTTTACACTGTCCTCACTGGCGTGCAGCTACTCTGCGACGATCGAGTGGCTGATGCTCTCCCGGGCGGTGCAGGGGCTCGGCGCCGCACTGCTGACCCCGCAGACCATGTCGGTGATCAACCGGATCTTTCCGCGGGAGAAGCGGGGCGCGGCCATGGGAATCTGGGGCGCCGTGGCTGGCCTATCAACGATGATGGGTCCGATCCTGGGAGGGGTCATCACATCCACGCTCTCGTGGCATTGGATCTTCCTGGTCAATGTGCCGATCGGCATCCTGTCTATCGTGCTGGTTGTGGCTTGGGTGCCGCCCTTCGAGCCCACCGATAAACCCATCGACGGGATCTCGATGGCCCAGTCCATGCTCGCGGTCAGCTGCCTCATTTTTGCGATTCAGCAGGGCGAGACCGTTGCCTGGGCATGGTGGATCTGGGTCGTGATGGCCGCAGGTGTCGTCATCGGTGTGCTCTTTTTCCGCCGACAGGCCCGGCTCACCCACGGTGCGAAAAGCAAGGACCCGGTCCTGCCGACCACGCTGTTTTCCCGCCGCAGCTTCGCGATGGGAAACCTCGCTATCTTCACGATGGGCTTTGCCACCGCGAGCATGATGCTGCCGCTGATGATGTACCTGCAGCAGGTTCACGGACTCTCTGCGATGACGGCTGTGGCCTATGTGCTGCCCATGTCCGTTCTGGCGCTGCCGCTGTCACCCTGGGTCGGTTGGCTCATCGACCGGAAGGACGCCCGGCCCATCGCCGTCGTCGGCTTCGTGCTCATGATTGCCGGCATCGTCGGGCTGTTTTTCTGCCTTCGTCCGGGAGGGACGGCTGGGGCAATCATCGTGCCCATGCTGCTGATGGGAGCGGGCAACGCTGCCTTCTGGTCTCCCAACTCCGCGATGACGCTGCGGGACTTGCCACCCCACCTGGCCGGTGCCGGATCGGGGGCGTATAACACGATCCGTCAGGTTGGTGCGGTCACCGGCGTGGCCGTGGTGGGAGCTGTCCTCCAGGTGCGCTTGAGCCATTACGGCGACGCAGCGGGGGAGCAGCATGCTTATGCCTTCGGCCAGTCCTTCCTCCCGATTGCTGCTGCACTGCTGGTCGGGCTCGTGGCTACGGCTCTTTCGGGAAGCGCCAAGCCAGGACCGGGCCCGCGCAACTAGTGTTGCTGGCATAAGGCCGTAACGGAACCACACGTGCCGGTGGCACAGCTCGGGAGGAGAACTCGAAGATATGCGTATCGCGATTTTGACCAGTGGTGGGGATTGCCCCGGCTTGAACGCAGTGATCCGTGGTGTCGTGCGCACCGCGGGGGCGGCGGGGGTCGAGGTCATCGGCTTCGAGGATGGCTACCAGGGGCTGGTGGAAAACCGCGTGGTCCCGCTTTATGACGACGCTTACATCGACCGCATCATTCGTTACGGCGGCACGATTCTCGGTACCGGCCGGCTGCACCCAGATAAGTTCAAGGCCCAGATCGACACGATCAAGGCCAACCTCGCGGAGCATGAGGTCGACGCGCTGATCCCGATCGGTGGTGATGGTACCCTGCGGGGCGCGCAGTTCCTGCATGATAACGGCATCCCGGTCGTCGGGATCCCGCAGACCATCGACAACGACGTCGATGGCATGGATTACACCTTCGGCTTCGACTCCGCCGTCGCCGTGGCCACCGAGGCCATCGACCGTTTGCACACCACTGCGGAATCCCACAAGCGCGTCATGATCGTTGAGGTTATGGGCCGTCACACCGGCTGGATTGCGCTGCATGCGGGCATGGCCGGTGGCGCTCACGACGTCCTGCTGCCGGAGTTCCCCTTCGATATCGACGAGGTCTGCGCCCGCATGGAGAAGCGCTTCGAGCAAGGCGAGCGCTACGGGATCATTTGTGTGGCAGAGGGCGCAGAACCGAAGGGCGGCAGCCTGGACGGACAGGGGGACGGGGAGGAGGAACTCGATGAGTTTGGACACGTCAAGCTCCAGGGCATGGGCTACCAGGTGGCCCGAGCCGTGGAAAAACGCCTCGGCGTGGAGGTGCGCTCCTCCGTGCTGGGGCACATGCAGCGCGGCGGCACCCCGACCGCCTTCGACCGGGTGCTGGCTACCCGCTGTGGGGTCAATGCCACCAAAGCAGTGCTCGAAGGCAAGACCGGGAAAGTGGCGGCCCTGCACGGCGAGAAAATCGATCTCATCGACTTCGAACAGGCCGTCGGGCGGGTGAAGTCCGTACCCGACTACCGCTACCAAAACCTTCAGGGACTGCTGGGGTAAAAGCACCCGAGCCGATTACAGATGACCGGTGGCAAAGGTACTAAGATGGGCGCCATGACTGCGCAGTTGTATGACTATTCCGACGATGTGATGGATTTCGACGAAGTGCTGGAGCGCTTCGAACCCGTGATGGGAATGGAGGTCCACGTCGAGCTGTCCACGAACACCAAGATGTTCTCCACCTCGGCCGCGGCCTTCGGCGGGGATCCGAATACCCACGTGGATCCGTGCAGCCTGGGTCTGCCGGGTGCACTGCCGGTCGTTAACAAGCAGGGCGTGGAGTGGGCCATCAAGATCGGACTTGCGCTCAACTGCAAGATCGCGCCGTACTCCCGTTTCGCGCGCAAAAATTACTTCTACCCGGACCAGCCGAAGAACTACCAGATCAGCCAGTACGACGAGCCGATCGCCTACGACGGCTACCTAGACGTCGTCCTCGATGACGGCACCGAGTGGCGCGTCGAGATTGAGCGCGCCCACATGGAGGAGGACACCGGCAAGCTGACCCACCTCGGTGGTGCCTCCGGCCGTATTCACGGTGCGACGGCCTCGCTAGTGGACTGCAACCGCGCCGGCGTGCCGCTGATTGAAATCGTTACGAAGCCAATCGAGGGCGCCGGCGAGCGGGCCCCGGAGCTTGCGCGCGCCTACGTCACCGCGCTGCGCGACCTGGTCAAGGCTCTCGGCGTGTCCAACGCCCGCATGGACCAGGGCTCCATGCGCGTGGACTCGAACCTTTCCCTGCGCGAGAAGGGCAGCACAGAGTTCGGTACCCGCACCGAGACGAAGAACATCAACTCCCTGCGCTCCGTCGAGCAGGCCGTGCGCTTCGAGATGCAGCGTCACGCCGCGTGCCTCGTCAACGGCGTGGAGATCCAGCAGGAGACCCGCCACTACCAGGAGGACGGCACCACCTCGAAGGGCCGTCCGAAGGAGTCGATGGCGGACTACCGTTACTTCAACGACCCGGACCTGCCACCGGTGCTCGCCCCGGAGGAGTGGGTCGAGGAGATCCGCGCGACCCTGCCGGAGATGCCGTGGATTCGTCGTGCCCGTATCCAGAAGGAGTGGGGCTTGCCGGATGCGGAGATGCGTGACCTCGTCAACGCTGGCGCGCTCGACCTGATCGTCGAGACCACCGAGGCTGGCGCGGATCCGGCGGATGCCCGCAGCTGGTGGGTGGCCTACCTCGCGCAGAAGGCTAATGAGCAAGGTGTGGAGCTCGAGCAGCTCGACATCACCCCAGCGCAGGTTGCCCGCATCATCGAGCTGGTTAAGGAAGGCAAGCTGACCACCAAGCTCGCTCGCCAGGCCGTGGACGGCGTGCTGGCAGGGGAAGGCGACGTCGACCAGGTGGTCAAGGATCGTGGCCTGGAGGTCGTCCGCGACGACGGCGCGATCGAGGCTGCCGTCGACGAGGCCCTGGCTGCAAACCCGGACATCGTGGAGAAGTACCGCGCGGGTAATAAGAAGGTCACCGGTGCGATCGTGGGCGCCGTGATGAAGGCCACCAAGGGCAAGGCTGACCCGGCTCAGGTCAATAAACTGATCGCCGAGAAGCTGAACTAGCGCCGTGCGTGGCCACCGCTCGCGTGCGTGACGCGCGGGCGGTCGCGTAGAAGCCTCCGGGCCCCGAGAAATCGGGCTCGGAGGTTTCTTATTTTCTCTCGCTTTGAGGGGCAGGAGAATGTAGCGTGTTGGTTATGGAAACTAAGTATCGAGGTCTGAATGTTCCCCTGACTCCGCTGCGGTTCCTGGAGCGCAGCGCCAATATCTTCCCAAAAGCCACGGCCTGCATCGACGGAGTGCGGCGCATCAGCTTCAGGCAGTTCCGAGAGGATGCGGAAGCCTTCGCTCGTGCGTTGCGGGCCCACGGGTTGGGGCTGCACGACCGGGTAGGGGTGCTTGCCCCGAATAGCTACGAGGCGCTGCTGGCGCAGTTTGCCGTGCCTCTCGCTGGGGGAGTGACCGTGCCTATCAACACCCGGCTCGCGGCGGCCGAGGTGGCCTATATTCAAGGCCATGCTGGGTTTAATGTCCTCATCGGTGCTGGCGACCTGCTAGCCGGCGTGGTTGAGGAACTGCCAGAAGAACTGCGGTTGTTGGAGATTCCAGAGTTGGACGGCACCCAGCCCGGGAAGTTCCCCTCTTTTGCGGATTTCATCGCGCCCCACCGGGAGGGCGAGGATCTGAGCTACCGAGTGGCCGACGATAATGAGCCCATTGCGATCAACTACACCTCGGGCACAACTGGTAGGCCCAAGGGGGCTGTGTATACGCACCGCGGGGCGTATCTCAACGCCATCGGCGAGGTCAATGCACAGAAATTCGCCAGCGACAGCGTCTATCTATGGACGCTGCCCATGTTTCACTGCTCTGGCTGGTGTACCGGCTGGGCGACGATGGCAGTTTCGGCAACCCAGGTAGCGCTCCGGGCGGTGCGAGGGCCAGAGATGTGGCGCTTGATCGCAGAAGAGGGGATCACTCACATGTGTGGCGCTCCCGCGGTGCTCACCACGCTGGTCGATGATGAGAACAAGCGGCGCGTGAAGAACCTCAGGATCGTGACCGCGGGAGCCCCGCCGAGCCCCACCATCATCACTCGGTGTGAGAATCTCGGCATCGAAGTCACGCACGTTTATGGGCTGACGGAATCCTATGGGCCGTTTACCGTCTGCGAGCCACAGCGCGAGTGGTCGGATATGACTGTCCGGCGTCGCGCGGTGCTCAAGGCTCGGCAGGGCGTTGCAATGATCACCAACGAAGAGGTACTGGTCATCGAGCAAACCGCTGAAGATCATGATTCGATTGTCGAGGTGCCTAGCGACGGTGTGACGATGGGTGAGATCGTGATGACTGGCAATGGGGTGATGGCCGGCTATTTCGAGGATGAGGAGGCCACGCGAATCGCCTTCCGGGGTGGTTATTTCCATACTGGCGATCTGGGAGTCAAGCACCCCGATGGCTATATTCAGTTGCTGGATCGGGCCAAGGATGTGGTGGTCAGCGGTGGTGAGAACATTTCCACCATCGAGGTTGAGCAGGCCATCGTCAGCTACCCAGATGTTTCCGATTGTGCGGTGATTGGGGTTCCGGACGAAAAGTGGGGTGAGCGGCCGCGTGCGTACGTGGTGCTGCGGTCGGAGGCTCGAGGGGATGATCCGGAGGCGATTTCTGAGGCGATCATCGCCCACTGCCGGGTGAATATGGCGGGCTATAAGGTGCCCAAGGATATCGTCATTCTCGACGAGCTGCCCCGGACCTCTACCGGCAAGGTGCGCAAGAAGGAACTGCGTGACGAGGCGTGGCAAGGGCAGGAGGCCAAAATCCACTAACTGCTGCTCGGGGTCCTAAGGTGAGCGTAGGGTCGGCGACCTGCGCAAATATTGAAAATGGCTATCAATTAATGTAGGTTCGCGGTGTGCAGAAACGTCGTCTTAGCTCGCCGGCGGTAGCAATCGCCATCGCGGCGGCTCTGGCGGCAATTCTCTTTATCGCAGCGCTCGCCATCGGGCCGGTCACCATCGCGGTGCCGGATGTGCTGGCTAGCGTCTGGGCGCAGATCACTGGGCGTGGAGAGATCGCCCGGCAGGATCCGGCGCTGGGGAGCGCTTATAACGTCGTGGCGACTATCCGGTTGCCTCGCGCAATCATCGCCGCTCTCGTGGGAGCGGCCCTGGCCGTGGCCGGAACCGTGATGCAGGCGGTCTTCCGCAATCCGCTGGCAGACCCCGGCATCATCGGTGTGTCTGCCGGGGCGGCGACGGCCGCGGTGCTGGCCATCGTCACCGGATTCAGCGCAGTAGCCGCCTGGGCGCTGCCGGCTTCGGCTTTCCTCGGGGCGCTGGGAGCCGTGGCCATCGTGCAGCTGGCCGCGGCGATGCGCGGGGGAGGCCCGGCCACCCTCGTGCTCGTCGGTATTGCGCTCAGCGCGTTTTTGGGTGCGGTCACCGCGGCGGCGATCGCCAACGCACCCTCGGACTCGGATATTCGCGGCGTGGCCTTCTGGCTCAACGGCGATCTTGCCGCCCGCACCTGGGAGCACGTCGCCATCGCGAGCCTGCCCATTGTGCTCGGTATTGTGCTTCTGCTGTTCTTTAGCCGGGACCTCAACATCCTGCTGATGGGCGACCAGGCTGCCCGCACCACGGGAGTGAATGTGCGCCGGGTTCGCGTTGTCACACTCACGGTTGCTGCACTGATCACCGCGTCGGCGGTGGCGGTCTCCGGCGTGATCGGTTTCGTGGGGCTCGTGGTGCCGCACCTCATCCGCCTGATCATCGGCCCGAATCACAAGTCCTTGCTGCCCACCGCTGCGCTGGCCGGTGCGGCCTTTCTGGTGGCAGCAGACACGATCGCCCGCATGCTCTTCGCCCCAGTCACGCTGCAGACCGGAACGGTCGTGGCCTTCATCGGTTCGCCGATCTTCCTCTGGCTGCTGCTGCGTGGCCGTCGTCCGGCGGGGTGGTCGGCATGATCGACGCCCGCATCACCGTCCCCGGCATTCTTTCCGACGTCGCCTTCTCGGCCGAACAGGGCCAGGTCACCGGAATCATCGGCCCCAACGGGGCCGGCAAGTCGACGCTGCTGCGCGGGGTCTGGCTGGATGCTGGAACCTCCGACCGGCAGCGCGCCCGGCAGATGGCGGTCGTTCCCCAGGACACGACGATGAGCTTCGACTTCTCCGTTTCCGAGGTTGTCCAGTTCGGACGCCACCCCCACGTCTCCCGCTTCCAACAGTTCTCTGACTCCGATCGCCGGATCGTGGATGACTCGCTGGCGAGGGTGGGGATCGAGCACCTGAGGGAGAAATCGGTTAACCAGATTTCTGGTGGCGAGCGCCAGCTCGTTCATGTCGCACGCGCGATCGCGCAGGACACCCCGGTTCTGCTGTGCGACGAGCCCACCAGTGCGCTCGACCTTAAACACCAGGTGCGGGTGCTCAACCTCCTGAGGGAACAGGCACAGGACGAAAAGACCGTGGTGGTCGTCCTGCACGATCTGACCCTGGCGGCGCGGTACTGCGACCGGCTCGTCCTCATGGCGGAGCGGAACGTGGCTGCCACGGGGCCGCCTGAGGCGGTGCTTTCCCCGGAGCTGGTATCCGAGGTTTACGGCGTCCCGGTGGACATTAGGCCGGACCCGGTGACGGAGAGCTTGCGAGTCACCCCGCTGTGACACTCCGGTGTGACACCGCGTGGCGGCGGGTTGGCCGCTGCTTCCGGATGCGCCGTAAACCCGAATCCCACGGTGGCGGAGCACTGAAACGCTACGCCCCGAGACCCAAGACAAAAGACTTTAAGGATGAGAATGACTACTGCTCGAAAGCACTGGCGTCGCGCGCTGGTCGCGCTGACCCTCCCGCTGTTCACTTTCGCCGCGGCCTGCTCCTCGGCCGAGGACGACGGCGCTGCGCAAGCTACGCAGAGTGCGGAGGAAAGCCGCAGCGCGGAGTCCACCGAGTCCAGAGAGGCGGTAACCAAGCCGCAGCGCATCGCCTCCCTGTCCTCCGATGCGACCAGTGTGCTCGCGGAGCTCGTCGATCACGATCGCATCGTGGCATCTCCGGCGACCCCTGGCGGCAAGCCGGTCGGCGAGACTGCGCTGCCCGATGGGGTGCACGCGGACCCGGAGCAGGTGCTGGCGCTCAACCCGGACCTGGTCGTGCTGACCGAGCGTCACGGTTCGGAAGGCTCCGCCGCGGAACTGCTCGCCAACAGCGGGGTGAAGGTCCACACCTTCAAGGACTCCGACTGGAGCTCCATAGACAGCCTCATGAAGAGCATGAACGTCCTCGGTGAGCTGACCGGCGAGAAGGAAAAGGCCCAGGAGCTGAGCGCGAAGATCGGCGAGCGACGCGATGAGATTGTGAGCGCGCTGGACACACAGGCCAAGCCCCGCGTCCTGCTGCTCATGGCTCGAGGCGGCAAGAAGATGATCATGTCGCCGTCCACGATGGCCAGCGGTCTGGTGAAGGAGGCCGGTGGCGAGCTGATCTCCGAGGCTGAGGGCATGCGGGGTGCGGCGCCAGCAGACCCGGAGCGCATCGCCGCGCTTGCTCCGGACGTCATCCTCATTGAAGCCTTCCGCGGACAGGGCAAGGAGGCCTTCGCGGACCTTCTGGACCAGCCGGCGATCGCCGAGCTGGGCGCTCGGGTGGAGCTGATTTCCCCGGCAACCACCGGTGCCTCCGCGGGCTCGAAGATCACCACGGGGCTGGAGGACGTCGCCGAGAAGATCGGCACGAAGCGTAACTAACGGCGCGCCGGGTTAGGCGAAGGCTCCGGCCTCGTCGCCGTCTAACACGTCCTCACCCTGGGGAGCGCCCGGGGCGGTGCCCTTGTCGAACGGGGTGCCCGGGAGCCCCTCGCGACCATGCTCGGTGTAGAAGCTCTCCGGGCTTGGGCCGACCGGGACCACGCCGGTGGGATTGATATCCGTGTGCACCAGGAAGTAATGGTCCTTGATTTGCTGGAAGTTCGTGCTGTCGCCGAAGCCCGGCGTCTGGAAAAGATCGCGGAGGTAGCCCCACAGGTTCGGCATCTCCGAGATCTTGTTTCGATTGCACTTGAAGTGGTTGTGATAAACCATGTCGAAGCGAACCAGGGTGGGGTAGAGGTACACATCCGCCAACGTGATGTGATCGCCGACGAGGTAGCGGCGAGTGCTCAGGCGTTCCTCCAGCCAGTCGAGGGTGGCGAAGAGCTCGTTGAAAGCCTTCTCGTAGACCTCCTGGGAGCCGGTGAACCCCGCGCGGTAGACGCCGTTGTTGACGGTGCGGAAGACGCGATCGTTGATCTCGTCGATCTCTGCGCGCAATGCCTCTGGATAGAGGTCCGGGGCTCCTGGGCGCTGATAATCGGTCCATTGGGTGGCGAGGTCCTCGACGATGCTGAAGAAATCATTGCTCACCACCGACTTCGACGCGACCTCCACCATGGCCGGCACAGTGATGCCCCGAGGGTAATCACGGTAGCGGTTGAGATAGGCATCGCGGAGCTTGCCGATCTTCAGTACGGGGTCGACGGAATCCTCGTTGAGGTCGAATGTCCAGGACTTCCAGTCGTGGGTGGGGCCGGCCAGCCCCAGGGAGATCGCATCCTCCAGGCCCATCAGGCGCCGGGTGATGACCGCGCGGTGCGCCCATGGGCAGGCGCGTGCTGCGATCAGTCGGTAGGTATTGGGCTTCACCGGCCAGGCCTGGCCTTTGCCTGAAGCGGTGGTGCTGGCGTCGAAGTTTTCGACGTCCTTGACGATGCGGTCGTCGATGTAGTTCATGTCGCGGTCGAATTCGCCGCCCGATTCAACGTAAGCCATTTTCCTCACTGTCCTTTTTCCTCTGGGCCGCCCTGTTGGTGGCATGAGCGGTAGGTCTTCCTCCATTATGGATGATATGTCACCAAAAATCAGGGGCTGAGAGATTAAGCTGTCCTGAAGTGCACATGTCGGGAGTTCCGCTGCGGTCGGTTGCTGCATTGAGCAGGCTCAGCGTTCTCCGACACTCCGCGTCTGTTCGGTCTGTTCCTGGGGAAACTCGTTTAGGCTGGGGATATGAGTGACGCATCGAATAATGGCAAGAAGCCCCAGAAGGGGGCGCTTGGATCTTCGCCCTTCGGGCGCAACGACCGCGCATCGGAACCGTACGCCGATATCGATGTGCCAGATTACGAGGGCGCAACCCCGGAGCCAGCCGCTAAGGACGCCCCAAAGGCGCCGGCTGCCCCAGCGGCTAAGACCGTGAAGGACGGCGTTGCTGCCGCAGATAAGAAGCCGGCTGCGAAGGCTGACCCTGCGGCGAAGGCTGCGGCCAAGTCCGAGGCGAAACCGGGTGATACCAAGGCTCCAGCCTCCACTCAGGTTAAGCCTGCCAAGGGCGATGCTCCGAAGGGAGCAGCAACCAAGGCCGCTGGCTCTCAGTCTGCCGAGGCGCAGAAGACCGGTACCGCGGCGGCGGATGCCAAGGCCGCCAGCAAGAGCGCGGCGGCGCAGGCTGGCGCGGCAGGCCCGGCGGAGCAGGGCGCTGCCGAACAGAACCGCTCGCGCGATATTTATGCGCTCGCGGGCCGAGCCCGTCCGCAGCGCATCGAGGCGCCTGCACCGGAAACGGCTCCCGCGGCCGAGCCTGCTCTGGCGGCCGAAAACCAGGATGCGGCTGGTGAGCAACCAGCCGCCACCGAGGACCAGCGCACTGAGGTGCTTGACCTCTCTGGCTCTGGTGAGGGCTCCAGCTCGCAGGGCACGGCGGCGCAGCAGCAGTCGCAGCCACAGGCCGGGACCAACACCGCCGCGCTTGGGGCTGGGGCGGCCGGAGCCGGGGCAGTGGGAGCTGCCGGTGGCTACGCCGCAGGCGCTGGTGCTCAACGGAACGACGCCGACACCGCCGCGCAGGGTTACCCGGCACAGCCAGGCGATGAATACCCCCAGGACGCTTACGGCACGGACGCGCAATGGGATCCACATGCCCAGCCGGTGGAGCCTGAGGGCGAGGTCGCCTACGGACCTGACGGTCAGCCGCTCGCTCCCGTCGCCGAACCAGTGGAGACTCGCCGCGGTACCCAATCTCTCGGCCTTGCCATCCTGCGCATCGTCGCGGGCGCAGTGCTGCTGATCTCCGGACTGCAGACCCTCTTTGGTTTCGCTGGGGACCCAGGCATCAGCGCCCTCGAGAGTCGGCTCAGCTTCTTCAGTGGCTCTGGGGTGCTCGCCGTCGCTATCCCTGCCGCCGAGGTCATCGCCGGTGGGCTGCTGATTCTGGGCCTGCTCACGCCGTTCGCCGCAGCCCTCGCCTTCGTGGTCTCGGCCTTCATGGCGACCTTCCACCTTTCGGGCCATCAGGGCTCGCTGTGGCCCTACGGGCTAAACCCGGTCATCCACCAGTGGGCGCTCTATGCGCTGATCAGTCTCAGCTTGATCTTCACCGGTCCGGGCGGAGCCTCGCTGGATCGTTCTCGCAGCTGGGCGACCCGACCGCTGGCCTCCTCTTGGATCTTTGCGGTGCTTGGCATCGTCGGCTTCGCCGCGCTCTGGCTGCTGACGGGCGGTCGCAACCCCTTCTAAACTTCGTGGCACGGCGCGCTCAAGCGCCAGCGATAAGAAAACCCGGACCCGCCAGGGGTCCGGGTTTTTATTACGTCGAGGGGAGCGGCAAGATCCCCGGGGTTAGTTCAAACCAGCTCTTTCGGCCAGCGCTTGAGCCGTCACCGAGCGCGAATCCGGCTGCACGCCCTGCTGAGCGACCGCCGCCGGCGTCCCGGTGGCCAGGATTTGGCCACCCTCGTCGCCGGCTCCCGGGCCGACGTCGATGACGTGGTCGGCCTGCGCGACCACGCGGAGGTCGTGCTCGACGACGACCACCGTCGCGCCATCGTCGACCAGGCGACGCAGCTGGGCGAGCAGCAGGTCTACATCCGCCGGATGCAGTCCCGTCGTTGGCTCGTCGAGGAGGTAGAGGCTGTGCTTGTGGCTGGAGCCGCGTTGCATCTCCGAGGCCAGCTTGATGCGCTGCGCCTCGCCACCTGAGAGCTCCGGGGAGCCCTGCCCCAGACGAAGGTAGCCCAGGCCGAGGGCGTGCAGGAATTCGACGGAGCGCAGAATCCGCGGCTCCTCGGCGAAGACCTCCAGTGCCTCGTCCACGGTTAGCGCCAAGATGTCGGCGATGGTGCGGCCGTTCCACTGAACCTCAAGGATGTCCGGCTTATATCGCTTGTCGTGGCAGGCCGGGCAGGTGGTGTACGTGCCCGGCAGGAACACCAGCTCGACCTCGATGCTGCCCGCGCCATCGCACTCCGGGCAGCGACCCTTTGTCGTGTTATAGGAGAAGTCGGAGACCGACATGCCTCGCTGCTTCGCCTCTGGGGTATCAGCAAAGAGCCTACGGACGTGATCGAAAAGGCCCGTATAAGTCGCGACAGTGGAACGCACCGTGCGCCCGATCGGTTTCTGGGTGATGTGCACCAACCGGCGGATCTTTTCGACCCCCGTGGCGCTCTCCACGCGGAAATCGTCGTTGGGGTCGGAGTCAGCCGGGACCGCAGCATCCGGGTCCTCGTCCGAGACCTCGTCGGCGCCGATTACCTGCTTGGCCGAGCGGGACACCACATCGGCCAGCACCCCGATGACCAGGGTGGATTTTCCGGAACCAGAAACGCCCGTGACTGCGGTCAGCGCCCCCAGCGGGAAGTCCACGTCGGCCCCGTCGAAGGCGCGTGCGTGAACGCCGGTCAAGCCAATGGAATCACCGGTGCCGGCCGGGGTGGCCGTCAACTTGGGGAAGTCCTCGTTTAACGCGGTGGCAGTGGGAGATCCCAGCTGTTCGGCGTTGGCGCGGAACTGGTCAGTAGGGCCGGAGAACACCAGCTGCCCGCCGCGCTCGCCAGCACGGGGACCGATGTCCACGATCCAATCGCAGCCGGCCACCAGGGACATGTCGTGCTCCACCAGAAGCACCGAATTGCCAGCAGTGATGAAGCGTTGCAGTAGCTCGGAGACTGCCTTCCGCTCCACCACGTGCAGGCCGGCTGAGGGCTCGTCCAGCACGTAGGTCGTCCCGAACAGGCTCGAATTCAACTGGGAGGCCAGCCGCAGGCGCTGGTGCTCGCCCGCAGACAAGCTCCGTGCCGGCCGGGAGAGGCTCAAATGTCCCAGCCCCAGCTCGATCGCAGCGCGCACCGTGGGCAGCACCTGATCCAGCAGCAGCTCCTCGGCCTCGTCGTGCTCGGTCCACTGCTGCTTAGCGATACCCGCCAAATACTGGAGGCGTTCCTCCAACACAGCAAGAACATCCTTCAACGCCAGAGCATTGAACTCGTCGATGGCATAACCGGCGTAGGTGACTTGCAAGGTATCCTGCTGGAAGCCGCGGCCCTGGCACGTCGGGCATGTCGATGAGTGCATGAAGGAGAGCACCCGGCGGCGGTTTTTATCCGACTCCGTCTCCGCCAGGGTGTCGGTGAGATAGGTGGCAACCGAGCGCCATTTGCCCTTATATGACCCGTTCACGGCGTTTTCATCCCGCACCGGGTGGACGGTCACCACCGGCTGTTCATCGGTGAATAGGATCCAGTCGCGATCCTCTTGCGGAATATCCCGCCACGGGACGTCCAACGGGTAGCCGAGGGTTCCCAGGATGTCCCGGAAGTTCTTGCCCAGCCACGCTCCGGGCCACGCGGCGATCGCGCCGTCCCAAATGGACAGGCTGGGATCCGGCACCATCGACTCTTCTGTCGGCCTGTGCACGGTGCCGGTGCCCTGGCACTCGGGGCACATGCCGGCGGTGGTGTTGG
>DYZK01000061.1 GCA_020741275.1 Corynebacterium urealyticum | reverse complement strand
GATCTTGCTGTACATCGACCTCCACCTCGTCCACGAGGTCACCTCGCCGCAGGCCTTCGACGGGCTGCGCCAGGCCGGCCGCCCTGTCCGTCGTCCTGACCTGACCATCGCAACCGAGGACCACAACGTCCCCACGACTGGCGTCGTCGGTGGAAACCTGCTGGACATCGAGGACCAGACTTCTCGCCTGCAGGTCTCGACTCTGCGCAAGAACGCCGAAGAGTTTGGCATCCGCCTGCACTCGATGGGCGACATCGATCAGGGCATCGTCCACACCGTCGGACCACAGCTCGGCCTGACTCAGCCGGGAATGACGGTGGTGTGTGGTGACTCCCACACCTCCACCCACGGTGCCTTCGGCTCCATCGCCATGGGCATCGGCACCTCCGAGGTCGAGCACGTGCTGGCCACCCAGACCCTGCCGCTGAAGCCCTTCAAGACCATGGCCATCGAGGTCAGCGGCGAGCTGCAGCCGGGTGTCTCCGCCAAGGACCTGATCCTCGCCATCATCGCGAAGATCGGCACCGGCGGCGGCCAGGGGCACATCATTGAGTACCGTGGCGAGGCCATCGAGAAGCTGTCGATGGAAGCCCGCATGACCATCTGCAACATGTCCATCGAGGCTGGCGCCCGAGCCGGCATGGTCGCCCCAGACCAGACGACCTTCGACTACCTCGAGGGCCGCCCGCACGCCCCGGAAGGTCAGGACTGGGAGGACGCGGTCGAGTACTGGAAGTCCCTGCGCACCGACGAGGGCGCGGAGTTCGACACGGTCGTCCACATCGACGGATCCAGCCTCACCCCGTTCATCACCTGGGGAACCAACCCGGGCCAGGGCCTGCCGCTGGGCGCGACCGTCCCCGCACCGGAGGACTTCACCAACGACACCGACCGTGCCGCCGCTGAGAGCGCCCTGGAGTACATGGACCTGACCCCGGGAACCCCGCTGCGGGACATCCCGGTGGATGTGGTCTTCCTGGGCTCCTGCACCAACGCCCGCATCGAGGACCTGCGCGCCGCCGCCGAGGTTCTGGACGGCCGAAAGGTCGCCGACAGCGTCCAGATGCTCGTCGTCCCGTCGTCCACGCGAGTCAAGCAGCAGGCAGAGCAGGAAGGTCTGGACAAGATCTTCCTCGCCGCGGGCGCTGAGTGGCGCACCGCGGGCTGCTCCATGTGCCTGGGCATGAACCCGGACCAGCTGACCCCCGGCCAGCGCTCCGCGTCGACCTCCAACCGCAACTTCGAGGGCCGCCAGGGCAAGGGTGGTCGCACCCACCTCGTCTCCCCGCAGGTCGCAGCGGCCACCGCCGTCCAGGGCACCTTCGCAAGCCCCGCCGACCTTTAAGCGCGAACACGTCACCCACAAATTCACCCACGGAACCCACGAAGGAAGCCACACCATGGAAAAATTCCACACCCACACCGGTGTCGCCGCGCCGCTGATGCGCTCCAACGTCGACACCGACCAGATCATCCCCGCCGTATACCTGAAGCGAGTCACCCGCACGGGCTTCGAAGACGGCCTGTTCGCCGGCTGGCGCCAGAGCCCGGACTTCGTCCTCAACCAGGATGCGTTTAAGAACGCTTCCGTGCTGGTCGCGGGGCCGGACTTCGGCACCGGCTCCTCCCGTGAGCACGCCGTCTGGGCGCTGATGGACTACGGTTTCCGCGTTGTCCTCTCCTCCCGCTTCGCGGATATTTTCAAGGGCAACTCCAGCAAGGCCGGGCTGCTGGCCGCGAACGTCGAGCAGTCCGATATCGAGCTGATGTGGAAGCTCATCGAGCAGAACCCCGGCATCGAGATGACCGTGAACCTCGAGGACCGCACCGCGACCCTGGGCAGCCACACCTTCAACATCGAGGTGGATGACTACACCCGCTGGCGCCTGATGGAAGGGCTGGACGACATCGGCCTGACCCTGCGCAACGAGGAAGCGATTTCTGAATTCGAGGCCGGCCGCCCGAGCTTTAAGCCGAAGACACTGCCAGCCCGGACCGCGGACTAAGCGGCAGCAACGCTGAAAAGACCCCGCCCCAGTCGGCCACAGAGCCGATCGAGGGGCGGGGTCTCGCCTTTGGGGCGGTAGGCCATTGGCGCCAGGTAGCGGCGACTGTCCGGCCGGACTACTTCACCGGCAACGCACTGGCCAGGTAGTCCGCACCCAGCAGCTGATCATTCTTGAAGTGCAGCACCCACACGCTGCCCTTCTTCACTCGCACGTCCTCGACCTCGATGCTGCTCTCATCAAAGAGGTGCTCCAGCATCGCCGGGATCGCCGTGCCCTGGGAGCACACCGCTGTGACCTTGCGCAGCCCAACCGTCTCCTTCAGCGCAACAACAGCCGCCGGGACGTCCGCCACGACTTGTTCGTCAGCGAAGGTCGAGGACACCGTCAGCGGCAGGTCGAAAGCCTGGGAGATCGGGGAGACCGTGTTGAAGCAGCGGTCCGGGCGAGCCGAGAACACAGCCGATGGCCCATAAGCCCCCAGCTGGGAGACGAGCATCTCGGACTGGCGGCGCCCGCGCTTGTCCAGGATGCGCTTGTCATCATCACCACTCCAGGTCCGCCGCGGCAGCGCACGGGCATGACGCGTCAGCAGCACCCGACGGTTCGCTCCCAGGGCCAGCAGCTCCAAGGCAGCATCCAACACCTGCTGGTCGAGCGGGTAGGTCAGCGACTTTCGCGCCTTCTTCGGGGACAACCAACGCAGCTCGTCGACCTCGTCGTCCACATCATCATTGCCCTCGAAGTAACCATCTACGGCCTCCGCGGTCCAGTAATAAACCACCTTTGTGCGCTTCCGGACGGGGTAGTGGACGTAGCCCAGCAACCAGCCGAGCTCCACGCGGTAGCCAGTCTCCTCCAGGATCTCCCGGAACGCGGTGCCCGCGAGGTTCTCGCCCGGGTCGACCTTTCCCTTCGGCAGCGTCCAATCGTCGTACCGGGGGCGGTGCTCCACGGCGATCTCCAGTTCACCCTGATCGTTGCGGCGCCACAGCACCGCGCCCGCAGCGAATGTCGGACGCTCGAACTCCTCGGCGGGGCGGGAGCCGATGCGCGCCACGTGGCCGCGCCCATTGATGGACTTCGCGAGGGATGTGGATAGGTCGCCGTCGCCGTTGTTCGTGATCACAAGGAAAATCCTCCCGTCCGGGGACTAGAATTGGGAAGCTGACTTAACAACAGTGATCCTATACGAGGCCATACAGGATCAGATACGTAGGCATTCGGGACATAGATTTTAGGCGGTGTGCGCACGATGGTGCAGGTAGCAGTGATGGGGGCTGGTTCGTGGGGGACGACCGTGGCGAAGGTTTTCGCCGATTCCGGCAACCCCGTCACCCTGTGGGCTCGCCGCGATGAGGTCGCCGACGACGTCAACGACAATCACCGCAATAGCGCCTACCTCGGGGACGTGGATCTTCCCGAAAGCCTGTCTGCGACGACGGACCCCGCCGCCGCGCTTCACGGTGCCGAGATCGTCGTGCTCGGCGTCCCCTCCCAGACGCTGCGCAGTAACTTGGGCAGCTGGCGGGAACATATTGAGCCGAATGCGACGATCATCAGCCTGGCGAAGGGAATCGAGTACGAGACCGGAATGCGGATGAGCCAGGTCATCGCTGATGTCGCGGAGGTCGAAAGCGACCGGGTCGCCGTGCTCACCGGCCCGAACCTCGCCAAGGAGGTTGCCCAGGGACAGCCCGCCGCCACCCTCATCGCCTGTGAGGACGACGAGCGCGCCCGCTTCGTCCAGTCCGCCGTCGCCGCGCCGTATTTCCGCCCCTACACCAGCCAGGACGTCCTGGGGGCTGAGGTTGCCGGTACCTCGAAGAACGTCATCGCGCTGGCCGCGGGCATCGCCGCGGGCTGTGGCTTCGGGGCAAATACCAATGCCACAGTCATTACCCGCGGACTTGCTGAGACGACCAGGCTGGCCCTCCAGCTCGGCGCGGATGCGCGCACCATGGCCGGGCTCGCGGGCATGGGTGACCTGGTCGCGACGTGTACCTCGCCACTGTCCCGAAACCGTAGCTTCGGTCAGCGCCTCGGCGAGGGCGCAGGCCTGGAGGCGGCTGCCGAAGCCACCAAGGGCCAAGTCGCCGAGGGCGTGGTTAGCTGCCGCTCCGTCCAGGCGCTGGCACGCAAGGCCGGGGTGGAAATGCCGATCACGGATGCGGTGGTGCAGGTCTGCTACGAGGACGCCAGCCCGAAGGAGATCATTAACCAGCTGCTGGGGCGCACCCGCAAGCCTGAGTGACAGAGGCACGCCGTCCCCGTGGTGGGCTACCGCGATTCGTAGGCTTAAACGGGTAGGGTTAGCGCTGTGACTGCAGCTGAAAAACTCACCGTCGCCGTCGTTTACGGTGGCCAATCGACCGAGCACTCCGTGTCCTGCATCTCCGCAGGAGCAATCATCGACAACCTGGACCCAGAGCGGTTCACGGTTGTCCCCGTCGGCATCACCAGCAGGGGAGCCTGGGTGCCGGGAACCACGGATACCGCGCAGCTGCGCGCCGACGGCCGCGAGCTGCCTACCGTCGCCGACCACGGCGAGCACATCCAGCCCATGCTCGGCGCTGCCGGTGATGCCACCGAATTCCGTTTCGTCACCGGTGACCGCGCCGGGGACGTCTTCGCCACCGCGGATGTCATTTTCCCCGTTCTCCACGGCGCCAACGGCGAGGACGGCACCATCCAGGGGCTCTTTGACCTGCTGGGCGCCCGCTATGTCGGCAACGGGGTGCTGGCCTCCGCCGCGGGCATGGACAAGGAGTTCACCAAAAAGATCGCCCGCGAAGCGGGCATCCCGACCGGCCCGGAGGTCGTCCTCCACGGCCGCACCGAGCTCACCGACCACGAGCGCGAGCTGCTCGGCCTACCGGTCTTCGTCAAGCCCGCGCGGGGTGGTTCCTCCATCGGCATCTCGAAGGTAGACAGTTGGCAGGACCTGCCCGTCGCCATTGACGAGGCCGCCTCCCACGACCCCAAGGTCATCATCGAGGCCATGATCACCGGCCCCGAGGTTGAATGCGGCGTGCTGGAACGCGAGGACGGCACCCTGGTCGCATCCTCGCCGGCCATGCTGCAGGGCACCGACGCCGGCGAGGAGGGCTTCTACGGCTTCGACGCCAAGTACCTCGACGACACCGTCAGCGCCACCATTCCCGCCCCGCTCGACGAGGAAACGACACGCCGGGTGCAGCAACTCGCGATCGAAACCTATCGCGCCCTGGACTGCACCGGCCTGGCCCGCGTGGACTTCTTCGTCACCGATGCTGGACCGGTCCTCAACGAGACCAACACCATGCCCGGCTTCACCCCGATCAGCATGTACCCGCAGATGTTCCTGGCCGATGGGGTGAGCTACGCCGACCTGCTGACCACCCTCGTCTCCGGGGCGCGTCGCCACTAGAAGGACCGTTCACGACAACAGAAACGCCCGCCACGGTCATCGTGGCGGGCGTTGTCGTGTGCGGGGCTGCCCTGGATTAGCCCGGGACGCTAACCACGCGCCGGGAGGTACTAGGAACGCTCGGCACGCTTCGACATGCTCTCAGTAATCGCCTTCGTCACCGTGGGCAGCACATCGCCGCTGCTGAACTGCGGCATCGCAACGGCCACGACCTCCTCGTGGCCGATCGCGTACCAGTGGCCGATCGTCGAACCTTGCGCGAGGGCAGGGGCGTCGAACCACGGGACGTCGTCGATCTGAGAGAGCCGCTCGCCGCGCTCATAGGACTCCGGGAAGGCAACCCCACACCGGACCACGACCGGCTCATTGCCCTCCTCCTCGGGTTGGTAGACGACCAGAGAATCCTCCGCGGCGCGCTTGGCCTGCTCGATGAGGCCGGAGAGCTTTGGATCCCGCAGCGCCTGCGGGCCACCAACGGCCGTGGCGTTGTTCTCCATGAGCTCGCCCAACTCCTCGCTACTTAGGCGGCGGAAGCCAGCAATCTCCGCGGGTAGGGACTCCTCGAAGGAACGGCAGGTCTGCTCGTTGCGGTCCTTAGCCACCGGCTCGTCCGCTAGCGGCAGGGCGGCCGGGGCCACTGGGGACTCAGACGGCGCGACGTCGCCGAGAATAGGGAAGAGGTCCGCGACCACGTCCTCGATGAGGTCGCCGTCCGCCTCAGAGGTCACCGCAACCGTCGGCTCCCCGGATACCGTGTACCAGGTGGTCAGGGTGGAACCAGGGGTGGCGTCTTGGGCGATGAACCAGCTTGCCCCCTCAGCCGCGGAGACGGGGCTGATGACGGTGTACTGGTCCGGCATCGTCACGCCGCAACGGACGGTCAGCTGGGTGCCGTTGGTGTCCCGGTAAGCGACGGTGCCGTCGGGAACCGGCTCCAGAATGCCCACCTTCCGGAACTTACCGGCCTTCTCCGGGGCCTTCTCCACCAGCTGGGAGCACTCCGTGGCCTTGGCATCCGGCGCATCAACGGCACCGACCGAGACATCCGAATACTTCTGCCGATCCGACAGAATCTTGGCTCCCCCCAACACCGCGACGGTGAAGACGAGAGCTAGGATCAGACTTATCGTGACGAGTGAACGGGGAGCCCCCGCTCCACGGCCCCGGGCGAAAGTCCCCGTACCCGGGCCCTGCGAGGCGGCCGGGGAGGCACCCTGTGGATTACGCTGTGTGCTCATAGGCACACATCTTATAAGGAGGCGGGCGGATGTCCCGATACACCGGGCCCACGGTGCGCGAGGTGGGGGAGGCAGCCACCATCCAGGCGATCCGGCGCGCTGCCCCGAGTGAGCTCAATGGCGACGATGCGGCGATCCTGCGGCCCACTGCGCCGAACTCACGCCACGTCAGCTGCACCGACATCCTCGTCCTCGGGCGCCACTTCCGGCCCGAATACTCCACGGCCTACGAGGTCGGAGTCAAAGCCATCACTCAAAATTTCGCCGACATCCAGGCCATGGGTGCTCGACCCACCGCAGCCCTGCTGGGGCTGGCGATCCCGGGAGACACCCCGCTGAGCTGGGTTAGCGAACTAGCCGAGGGAATTGGGGCCACCGCCGAACCCTGGGCCGCCGAATTGGTGGGTGGGGACATCGTGCAAGGCAAGGAACTCCTCATCTCCATCACCGCGCTGGGCGAGCTCACCGGCCCCGCACCCGCCCTGCGGGTCAACCGAGCCGCGCCGGGCCAGCAAGTCATCGTGCACGGCAAGCTTGGGCACTCCGCGGCGGGGCTGGACATCCTCCGCCACTACGGCAGCCGGGCAGCGATCCCGGACGACGAGATCCTGCAGGAACTGGCCACCTGGCACTGCGCACCCACCCTGGTTGCGGGGCAGGGGACCGTCGCCCGGGCCGCCGGGGTTGCCAGTATGACTGATAACTCCGACGGGCTGATCTCCGACCTCAACCACATCGCGACGTCCTCCGGCGTCAGCATAGACATCGAAAAAGACAGCATCGCCCCCGACGAGATGCTCCAGCACGCGGCAGACGTCCTGCAGGAAGACCCATGGAAGTGGGTCCTAAGCGGCGGGGAGGACCACAGCCTGCTGGCCACCACCGCAGCGCGCATCCCCACCGGATTCCGACGCATCGGAAGCACGGGCTCGCAAACCGGTACGGGACCGAAGGTCACCGTCGACGGCGCCACCCCCGCCTACACCGTGGGCTGGTCCTCGCTCTAAGCCACCCACGACACCTGCTAGGAGGCCCACCATGATCTACGTGCACCCCAATTGGCAGCTGCCGGGGCTGGAGGAAACCCTGCACAAAGCACAGGCCGCCCACGCGCCGGGCGAACAGGTCCTCCCACCGGAGGAATACATCCTGCGGGCCTTCGAGGTCGACCCAGCTGAGGTGAAGTGCCTCATCGTGGGCCAAGACCCATATCCCACCCCGGGGCACGCGGTGGGACTGGCCTTTTCCTCCGAAGGCCAGCAGGTCCCGAAGTCCCTGCAGAATATCTTCACGGAGTACACCGAGGACCTGGGCCTGCCCCGGCCCACCACCGCGGACCTAAGCCCCTGGCTGGACGAGGGGGTGCTGCTACTCAACCGGGTGCTCACCGTGCTCGCTGGCCAGGCGAATAGCCACCGGGGCCTGGGATGGGAGGCCATCACCGAGGCCGCGGTCCGCCAGGTCGCCACCAACGAGCACTTCTGCGCGATCCTCTGGGGCAAACAAGCCCAGCAGTTGGCCGGAATCATCGGGGCTGAGCGTTGCATCATGTCCCCGCACCCATCGCCGCTTTCCGCCTACCGCGGGTTCTTCGGCTCCCGACCCTTCAGCCGGGCCAACGAAATCCTGCGGGCCCAGGGTGCCGATCCCGTGGATTGGAGCCTCGACCGTTAAGCTGGCAGGCATGTCCGAAACGATTTCCGCGCTCGCCGTCACCC
>DYZK01000060.1 GCA_020741275.1 Corynebacterium urealyticum | reverse complement strand
CCTTTCCGAACCCGGAAGCTAAGCCTACCTGCGCTGATGGTACTGCACCTGGGAGGGTGTGGGAGAGTAAGACGCCGCCGGCATTAAACTTTCATAGTGGTGGTGCGACGTGTTGTTGGTTGTTCCCGTTTGATTACGGGTGATGATCGATAACACGTCGCACCACCACTTTTTTATTTTCTATAGCCTCCAACCAACGGGGGCTATTGGCGTTTCACCACCAAATACTCCGAGCGGAGCGCATTCGAAGAAGCTGGGGACCAAGGAAGCATGACCGATATCGCCAAGGACCCACGCCGCTGGTTCCTCCTCGCCACCGTTGGCATGGGAGTGTTCCTCGTCTGCCTGGACAACACAGTCCTCTACACCGCCCTCCCAACCATCGTGGCGGAACTCGATGCCACCGCACCCCAGATGCTGTGGATCATCAACGCCTACCCCATCGTCATCTGTGGGCTTCTCCTGGGCACCGGCACCCTCGGCGATAAAGTCGGCCACCGCCGACTGTTCATCATCGGTCTTACCATCTTCGGCCTCGCGTCCTTGCTCGGCGGTTATAGCACTAACGTCGCTACGCTCATCACCGCTCGGGGTCTTCTAGCGATCGGCGCGGCGACGATGATGCCCGCCACGTTGGCTCTCATCAGGCATACCTTTGAAGAACCCGCCGAGATGAACCTTGCGATCGGTATCTGGTCAGCGCTCGCCACCCTCGCCGCCGCATTCGGCCCGGTGGTCGGCGGCCTCCTTCTCGAATACTTCCGGTGGGGCTCCGTCTTCCTCATGAACGTCCCCATTGTGCTCGCCGCGCTTATCGCTCTCCCGATCGTCTCAAAGCGTGACGACCCCAACCCAGATCAGGCCTGGGACTTCCGCTCCGTGCTGCAGGCAATGATCCTGCTGGTTTCCTTTGTGCTCTTCATCAAGCAGCTCGCGCACCGGCCCGTCGACTGGATGGTTATCGCTATCGCTATTGCGGTCGCGCTGATCTTTGGCTTTCGTTTCGCGAAGCGTCAGGGCACGTTGCAGGAGCCGCTCCTGGACTTCGCTATCTTTCGCTCCCCGCCGTTCCTCTCCGGTGTGTTCGGCGCAGGCCTGGCGATGTTCGCGGTCGCCGGCTTCGACTTCCTCACCACTCAGCGCCTCCAGCTGATTGACGGATTCAGCCCTCTGCACGCAGGCGTGTACGTCACCATCCTCGCCGTTGGCTCCCTGATCAGCTCGCTCATTGCGAGCCGACTTTTCACCTTCCACGGCGCCCGCCCGTTCATCGCCGGGGGCATGGCAGTGGGCGCGGTCGGCGCCATCGTCGTGGCCGTTGGCTCCAACGCTCACTCCAACGCGGTAATCCTCACCGGACTCGCGATCCTCGGGATCGGGCTCGGCGCCTCCATGTCCGTGTCATCGATCGCGATGATCGGTGGGGCACCACCTAACCGCGCAGGTATGGCCTCGTCCATTGAGGAGGTCTCCTACGAGCTCGGTGCGCTGATGTCCGTCGCCATCCTCGGCAGTGCGATTACTCTCGTGTACTCCATTTTTTATGACGTCAACGCGCCCGCCCTCGCAGGCTCCCACGGATCTGCGGGGCACGAGCCGAATGTCAGCCTCCAGGACGCCGTCCAATTCGCCGCCGGTCTTCCCGACGGCTCCGTGAAGGCAACGGTTCTCCAGCATGCGCACGACTCCTACCTCAGCGCATATACCCTGACAGCCCTCATTGTGGTCCTCGTGTTGGCCGCAGGCGCGCTGTACACGAACCGGTTGCTGCGCCACCGCGAGCCCGGCGAATCGGAGACTGTTTAAAGCAGTGTCGCCAAGCCGTGCTGAGGCCGTTAGCCGACCACGGGGGCCTTGTCCCGAGCGGTCCCGGGACGGCCTGGGACAGCGACCGCCTAGATCGTCGAGAACTCGCGTAGCTCACCCGTCAATGGATCCTCGAAACGCAATCGCTGAGCCGTGAGCTCCATTGGGCGGCTGAAATCCTCCTCGCCAGCAAATGGTGGGCTCGGCAGCGGCGCGATCGGGTCGTGTAGTGCCGCATCCGAAAGCTCCTCGTAGAGAGGGTCGTTGAGGATCGGCAGCCCCAGAGTTCTCAGGGCGACGCGCAGCTGGTGGGTCTTGCCTGTCTCTGGCACCAGTTCCCAGACCAGCACTTCCCGCTCCCGAGGGGTGGGGTCCGTGGCGGTTGCGAGCGTGCGGCGCTCAGCTCGCAGACCCACCACCTTTGTGAGCGCATTTGGTGGTGTGGGAAACATATCGTGACCAGGGGAGGCGTCCGCCGAGCGGGACTCTTGAGCGGCGCAAGCCTCGATCGCCGCAGCCTTTGGCTCGATCAGGTAGGTCGCCAGCCGGCCCCGTTCCTTCACCATGTGGTGGCGAAGCAGCCACGGCTGTTCCGGAGTCGGCGCGGGCCACTCCCGCCATCCCCGGAATCGTGGGATCGGAGAGAAGGGCGCCTGATCGGCAGGCAGAGTCACGGCCTCGTAGGTCTTCTCCGGTACCCGTTCATCGAAGAGCCGCTGGTACGGGCCCCGAACCTCGGGGCGCACCGTGAACATCAATACGCCACGGGTCAGCCGGTCCAGCCGGTGGGCCGGGCTCAGCTCGGGGATTCTGAACTGCCGGCGTGCTCGGACCAGGGCGGTCTCCACGATGTGCTGGCCTCGCGGCAAAGTCGCCATGAAAGGCGGCTTATCAATCACCAGCAGGTTGGCGTCCTGAAAAAGGAGGCGCAATTGACCAGGGACCGGGCGCTCGGGGGCTGGGCGGCGGTAGAAGTTGATGTAGCGACCGGGACGGACGACGTCGCTGGGGGAGAGGGGGCGACCGGCGTCGTCGACGACCTCCCCGGCGGCAAAGCGTTCCAGCAGGGCGGCCTCGTCGTCCTCGGGGTGGCGGTGGCGCTGGGCGGAGATGAGCTCGCGGAGGAAGTCGAGAGCAGTGGTGGGTTCCGCGGTATGTGGCAAGGCCACCCTGGAGGGATTGAGGCCATCCTTAATTGCGAGGGGAACCATTAGGGTGCT
Source organism: Corynebacterium urealyticum (assembly GCA_020741275.1). Lineage (GTDB taxonomy): Bacteria > Actinomycetota > Actinomycetes > Mycobacteriales > Mycobacteriaceae > Corynebacterium > Corynebacterium urealyticum_A. The sequence goes on along the minus strand of DYZK01000060.1, from coordinate 1,910 downwards.
AAAACTTTCTTCATGGATCTCAACGTGATTATGAACTCGCTCGCCAACTTCTTTGCTACCGACTTCGGCCGTGGGGTCAAGGGCTTCCTCCTGGTCCTCTGGGAGCTGATCTCCCCATCCAACGCACCGGGTGCCCACGACGTCCCGCTGCCGGAGCCCAAGAAGCCTTAATGCAGCCTAAGACCCCTCCAAAGAAGGGGTTTTTTTCGTCTGATCCCTCCGGTTATTGGAAATCAATTCATTGCGGTAGCGAGCGCGATGAAAAGCCAGGATAATGGAGGTAGGACAGAAGTTCTATTGGGAAGGACACAGTCGCGATGAGCGATCAACCACAGAATACCAACTCCGGACGCGAGATTATTGTCGCAGTGGACGGCTCCGAGGCCAGCAACACCGCTGTTCTCTGGGCGGCCAACGCCGCGCTGAAGCGCAACCAGCCGCTGAAGCTCGTCTCCGCGTACACCATGCCGCAGTTCATGTACGCCGACGGCATGGTTCCGCCGCAGGAGCTTTACGACGACCTCGAGGGCGAGGCCAACGATCGCATCGAGACCGCCCACGAGCTGGTCCGCAACTTCAACGCGGACATCAAGGTTTCCCACGCGGTGAAGGAGGGCTCCCCAGTGGATATCCTCCTGGACTTCTCCCGCGACTCCGAGATGATCGTCATGGGCTCCCGTGGCCTGGGCGGGCTCTCCGGCCTGGTCATGGGCTCCGTCTCCTCCGCGGTTGTCTCCCACGCCGACTGCCCGGTCGTGGTCGTGCGCAAGGATAGCGACGTCAGCGAGGAGTCCAAGTACGGCCCGGTCGTCGTCGGTGTCGACGGCTCCGAGGTGTCCCGCCAGGCGATGGAGCAGGCCTTCCGCGAGGCATCTGCTCGCGGCGCTAGCCTCACCGCCGTACACGCCTGGAACGACTCCCAGTTCTACGCCTCCTACGCGGGCCTCAACGCCGGCGAGCAGGAGAAGGCCGAGCACATCGCCCTGCTGAAGCAGGAGATCGCTCCGTTCGCTGAGCGTTACCCGGACGTGAAGGTCACCGAGATCCTCGCCCGTGACCGCCCGGTCGGCGCGCTGCAGGACGAGGCCGAGGGCGCGCAGCTGCTCGTCCTGGGCTCCCACGGTCGCGGCGGCTTCCGCGGCATGCTGCTGGGCTCCACCTCCCGTGCGCTGCTGCAGTACGCACCGTGCCCAATGATGGTCGTGCGTCCGCGCAACAAGTAGGATGCTTGACTGAGTTCTTTTCCCCTGGCCTGACTACCCATGGCCAGGGGAGAACTTTATTTGATCGAAAAGAAGAGGAAGTGACCGAGGGATGGGGCCCGCCAAAAAGGCCACGGCAAAGAAAGCTGCGGTGAAGAAGACCACCGCCAAGAAGGCCACGAAGAAGGCCACCTCCAGGCGGCGTAACCGTCCGGGCCCTCGGCAACGCCTGCTGGCCAGTGCCACCAACCTCTTCACCACCGAAGGCATCCGTGTGATCGGCATTGATCGCATCCTCCGGGACGCCGATGTCGCCAAGGCCAGCCTCTACTCCCTCTTCGGCTCCAAGGACAACCTCGTGGTCGCCTACCTCGAGGCGCTCGACCAGAAGTGGCGCGAGGACTGGGAGGAGCTCGCCAAGGATTGCGAGAAGCCTGAACAGCGCATCATCGCCTTCTTCGACCTCTGCATCAAGACCGAGCCGGAGAATAACTACCGCGGCTCCCACTTCCAGAACGCCGCCAGCGAATACCCGCGCCCCGAGGTGGAATCCGAGGTGCGCATCCGCCAGGCCGCGATGGCCCACCGAACCTGGGTTCGCGAGACCATGGCCGACCTGCTCACCGAGCGCTTCGGCTACACTTCCCGTTCGCTGGCCGACCAGCTGATGATCTTCCTCGACGGTGGCCTCGTGGGCTCGAAGATGGC
>DYZK01000059.1 GCA_020741275.1 Corynebacterium urealyticum | reverse complement strand
GGTGTGGTGTTCAGGGCAGCGGTGATGGCGTCGGTGTTCTCGATATTGCGCAGCGTGTAGGCGCGGTCGATGCCCGGGATCGGCGGGACGAAGGGTGATGCGCCGGGGGAGAGGACGAGGTGGTCGTAGCTCAGTTCGTAGGGTTCGCCCTGCTCAGGTTGGACGTGGACGGTCTTGGCCGCGCGGTCGATGCGCGTGGCGGTGGTGTTGACGCGGACGTCCAGGTTGAAGCGGGCGCGCAGGGAGTCCGGGGTCTGGAGCAGCAGGGAGCTGCGGTCCTCGATGACGCCGCCGAGGTAGTACGGCAGGCCGCAGTTGGCGAAGGAGACGTGGCCGGAGGATTCGAGGACGATGATCTCGGCGGTTTCGTCGCGGCGGCGGAGGCGGGCGGCTGCGGACATGCCCCCGGCGACCCCGCCGACGATGACAGTACGGGTGGGGGGATCGGTGTGCGGGGAGGTGGGGGTGTTGGTGGGGGTGCTGGTGGGGGTGCTTGTGCTGGCGGCGTTCGTGCTGCTCATAGTGCTGTGGGTCCTTCGGGAGAGTCGGGTTTGAGCTGGGGTCTATTTGCGGCCCAGGAGGCCGGCGAGGAAACCGCCGGAGGAGCTGGAGGAGCTGGAGTTTCCGCGGGTGCAGGTGCACCACTGGTCGGCGGGGACGGAGGCCTTGACCTGGTCGACGTGCTCGCCGCAGCCAGCCCAGGTGGTCTTTCCGCAGTTACGGCACTTCACGGGACGGCACATGGTGATTCCTTTCGGTAGCCCGGCTAGTCGCCGGGGATAGGTGAGGGGGCTGCCCCGAGAATACCCCCCGGGGTATCCATAAGGCAAGGTTTTGGGCTGTGGCGTGTCACTTTTTGCGGGTTTCGTGACATTCCACAGCCCAAAACGGGCTGTGAGGAGGGGGCAGTGCCCGCCCCTCATGTTTTGCAGAGTTTGATGTCGGAAAATGGCCCAAAAGCGGCATTAAACTCTGCAAAACGCGCATAGGGGGGCGAGGGCTAGGGGCGTCCGCAGAGGGGCTAGGGGCCGGGCCGGGGGATTAAGCAGTGGAGCCGCGGCGGCCCTCAGCAACCCAGCCGAGGAACCTGCTCGAGCATGCCGTCCAGTGCGCAAGGAGCAGGAAGGGGATCGCCAGAGCGACCGCGTCCAGCCACGCCGAGCCATTGACCAGCGCGACCTGGTGGCCGCCCATGCTGACGGTGCCCGGTGGGAAGGTGCACGACCACCAGGCCGGGGAGTAATCCGTCCAGCGCACCACGTTCGGGTAGAAGGTCACCATCGCGTAGATCGCCAGTGGCACAGCAAGCACCAACGCGACGTAGCCGTAGTACACCGAGGTCGTGCTGGGGTAGAGGATCTGCATTGCGGTCGTGGACTGCCCGATCACACCCAGCGGCACCCACGCGGTCGCGGAATTCGGGCCCGAGAGATCCACCTTGCCGTGCCACGCCGCCCAGTACACGTGCGCAAAGACCGGCACGGCGGTAAGCAGCGACATCACGAAAAACGCGGTGCCCATAACGTGGTACATCTGCCCGTAATCGCGGGCCAGCCAGCCCGCCACGGAGGCCGAAATCATCGGCCCGACCAGCGGCAGCCCCCACGTGAACCGTGGTGTCCCGGAGAAGCGGGAGAGCTGGATCGCCCACGTCACGGTGGTGACCGGTGCACCAATCCAGAACCCGATGAGGCGGTAAGTGGGGACGTCCGTCAGTCCAGAAAGCGCAGCGCCGAGCGCCAGAATGCCGATGAAGAACATTGACCACTCGGCCACGGTGGTGCGCTGGAAGCTCGGCTGCCGGTAGCGGGCGAATCCGATGGTCAGTGCCACGAGAACCACGCACGCGATCGCTGCGAAGATACTCGCGCCGATCATCATGTCCTTTTCGACGAGCAGGCGCGCGACGATCGAGGTGCCCATGAGGCTGCCGCCCCACGCGGGGCCCGGCGGCGGGAGTTCCCGAAACTTCTTAGTCACGGAGCGCATAGTAACGCCCCACGCCCCGGGCGCTGACCCCAGGGGTGGGCCATCGCCACCGGGGTCGGGAGCCTACGCCCACAACGTGAAGAAGGGGTCCGACATCGGGGCGCGCGTGACGGTCCCGACGGGCTAGCGGCCCGCGAAAGAACTCCGCCCACCCGAATGTTTTGCAGAGTTTGATGCCGGAAATCGGGCGAAAAGCAGCATCAAACTCTGCAAAACGCGAGAGTGTTGCGAAACGCGAAGGAGGGGCGAACGGCCACGCGGACCGTCGCCCCTCCTTCGATCTGACCAGAGGAGAGTCGACTAGCAGTCGTAGTACAGCTCGAACTCCTGCGTCGTCGGGCGCAGGCGGGCTGGCATGATCTCCTCGTCGAACTTGTACCGGATGTGAGCCTCGATCAGGTCCTCGGTGAACACGTTCCCGGCGGTGAGGAAGTCGTGATCCTCCTCCAGCGCCTCGAGCGCCCCGTCCAGGGAGTACGGCACGGTCGGGATGTCCTTCAGCTCCTCCGGCGGCAGCTCGTAGAGGTCCTTATCCACCGGATCACCTGGCTCGATGCGGTTCTTGATGCCGTCCAAACCAGCCATCATCGCAGCCGTGAACGCCAGGTACGGGTTACCCGACGGATCCGGCGCACGGAACTCGATGCGCTTGGCCTTCGGGTTGGACCCGGTGATCGGGATGCGGATCGCGGCGGAGCGGTTCTCCTGGGA
>DYZK01000058.1 GCA_020741275.1 Corynebacterium urealyticum | reverse complement strand
CGCGAGCATTTTCGACATCTTCTTCTTCAGCATCTACCCATCCCTTGGTTTTGCGTTGGAAACTCTATTGTTCTGCACTTCGCGCAGCTTCGTGCCGCTTCGCGGTTTTTCATTGTCGTACATCTGGCGCGTAGATCCAATTGCCAGCCAACTCCTAGCTGAAACACAGCGACAACCCGCCGGAACACTTCCGCCACTTGAGCACCACCCGTGCCAGCCTCCCCGCTGCCTCGAAACCGTCACTGACCTGCCTCTCCCCCACCTTGGCAACACTTTGTCTTTAAGGTAGCGACATACTGTTGCTAAGTTACATTCCAGCGGCTGTCCGCTTAATTTCTTGGCGGTTCCCCTACCGCGCACTAGTTTCCAAATACGTAGAAGGTTTTCCCATGTTCCTAGCCTGGCGCGAAATGCTGTTCGCGCGGACCCGGATTCCTCCTGATGGGCGTCGTTCTCGGGCTGATGTCCCTGCTCGTCGTCATCATCTCCGGCCTCACCGCAGGACTTGTCAACGACGGCGTTTCTGGCCTGAAGGCCCTGGACGCGGACGTCATCGCCTTCGAACGCGGCACCCAAACGGACTCCGCGTTCACCCGCTCCATCGTCGACGTCGACGACGCCAAAAAGATGGCCGAGATCGACGGCGTCACCGACACCGCCCCACTCGGGCTGACCATCGCCAACGCCCACAACCAGGACGGCACCGCCGTGGACCTGACCCTCCTCGGCGTGCAGCCCGACTCCTTCATCGCCCCACCCGGCCTGCCAACCATGAGCCCGGCAGCCGACCGTGGCGAGCAGACCAACACCCCGCACGAGGTCATTCTTTCCGCCACCTTGGCGGACGAAGGCATCGAGGTCGGGGACACGATCACCGTCGACCGGCTGGACACCCCGCTCAAGGTCGCCGGCTTCGCCGACGGGCAGCGCACCTTCGGCCACGTGGACGTCGCCTACCTGCCGCTGGACGTGTGGCAAGAGATCCACGCGGGCGCTCGCCACGGCGAGTCAGTGGAGCCGGAAGCCTACGAGGAGGCCTCCGTCGTCGTCGCGAAGACCCCGGACAAGGCAGACACCGAGGCGCTGTCGCAGGCCGCCGGGTTGGACGTCCACACCCTCAAGGAGAGCTTCGACTCCTCCCCCGGCTACACGGCGGAGATGATGACGTTGACGATGATCAAGTGGTTCCTCTTCGTTATCGCGGCCCTGGTCACCGGCGCGTTCTTCCTGGTCTGGACGATCCAGCGGGCGGGCAATATCGCCACGCTGCGCGCCATGGGCGCCACGACGGGCTTCCTGCTGCGCGACAGCCTGGGCCAGGCCGTGAGCATCCTCGCGCTGTCCATCATTGCCGGCGCGCTGATCGCCGTCGGGATGGGCAGCCTGCTGGAGCGCACCGCCATGCCTTATGCCACCGAGTTCGGCTCCGTCATCGGCGGCAGCCTCATCCTGTTTTTCGCGGGCCTGATCGGCGCGGTCGTTGCCGTCTACCGCGTCACCCGCACCAATCCGCTCGCAGCCCTAGGAGAGAATCGATGAGCCACGCACTGAACCTCAGCGACGTCACCATCCAGTACAGCGACGGTGATTCCCAGGTCACCGCGCTCGACCACGTGAACCTTGCCGTGGTGCCGGGCGAGTTCGTGGCCGTCGTCGGACCCTCGGGGTCCGGCAAGTCCACACTGCTCGCCGTTGCAGGTGCGCTGACCAGCCCGGATTCCGGCCGCGTGGAGGTCGCGGGCCAGGACATCACCGGCCTCGACGATGCAGACCTGGCGAAGGTGCGCCGTGAGAATATCGGTTTCGTCTTCCAGTCCTCCGGCAGCCTGCCCTCCGCCCTGACCGCGGAGGAGCAGCTCGAGCTGGCAGCGCGCGTGCTCGGCAAGCGGGGCCGCTACTCCAATGCCGAACTGCTGGAGAAGGTCGGCATGACCCGGCGCGCCCAGCATCGCCCGGGCAGCCTTTCCGGTGGTGAGCGCCAGCGCGTGGGCATCGCCCGGGCGCTGGTCGGTAACCCGCAGGTGCTGCTGGTCGACGAGCCGACCGCTGCCCTGGACCGCAGCCGCTCCCAGGAGATCGTGGAGCTGCTCGCCCGCGAGTGCCACGAGTTCAACGTGGCGGGCGTGATGGTCACCCACGATTACGAGGTCCTTGGCCACTGCGACAAGGTCTACGAGATGGTGGACGGTCGCCTGACTGTGGCTGACTAGGTCCGACGTAGACTCGGGGGTATGCCGAAGATTACGGAGGATACGGTCGCCGAGCACCGTGCGGTCCAGCACCGCGCGGTGCTCCAGGCCGCGGAAAGGCTGATTGTGGAGCACCGCGGCAAGGTGCCCACGCTCGCGGAGGTCGCCGCGGCGGTCGGGCTGGCCCGGCCGAGCGTGTACCGCTACGTCTCCTCCCAGCACGATCTTCTGGTGCAGCTGCTCATTCTCTCTACCCAGGAGTGGAACGCGGAGCTGGAGGCCAAGATCGCGGAGGCCCCACCGGAGCCGCACCAGCGGATTCGTGCTTATGTGGACGCCACGCTGGAGCTCTTCGCCCACGGAGCTCACGGCCCGTTGGTGGCTGCGGCGCAGAATTTCCCGGAGGCCTTCGCCGACGAGGAGGTGCAGCGCTCGCACGCCGGTTTCCAGACCATCGTCGCGGAGTTCTGCCCGGGCGTGGCCCCGGTGGACATCGCCCTGCTCAACGCGGCGATCGGGCGGGCGGCGGAGATGGTCGACAAGCCCGAGGCCCTCGACCACGCACGTCAGACGCTGTACGCGATGGCGGAGGCGCTGGTTTAGCACCGCCACATCATCTCGGCACGCCCCTGGCCCGTACCGGTGTTCAAATCGGTGGGACGCTCGCCCTGGCCCTGGCACTGATCGGAATCGGTGCGCTCCTGGTCAGCCGGAAGAAGCGCTAACAGCAGGTAGGCTCAACGCCTCCTGAACGGGCAGTGGCCCTGGAACTTAATCAAGTTCCAGGGCCACTCGCATATCCGCGGCTTAGTGCCCGCGCGGCTGGCTGAGCGGCTGACCCGACTCGAAGAAGGGCTGCAGCTGATTGTCGTACATGGACAGCGCAGAGCCGATCGCCATGTGCATGTCCAGGTACTGGTAGGTCCCCAGGCGGCCGCCGAAGAGCACCTTGTTGTCCTCGGACTCCGCGGCCGCGAGCTTGCGATAAGCCTCCAGCTTCTCGCGATCCTCCGGGGTGTTGATCGGGTAATACGGCTCGTCATTATCCTCCGCGAAGCGGGAGTACTCCTTGACGATGACCGTCTTGTCCTTCGGGTACTTATCCTCGCGCTCCGGGTGGAAGTGACGGAACTCGTGGATGCGGGTGTACGGGACGTCCGCGTCGTTGTAGTTCATCACCGGGGTGCCCTGAAAGTCGCCGGTGTCCAGCACCTCCTGCTCAAAGTCGAGGGTGCGCCAGCCCAAGTGGCCTTCCGCGTAGTCGAAGTAGCGGTCCAGCGGGCCGGTGTAGACCACCGGTGCCTCCGGGGACTCGGCGCGCAGCTCGTCGCGGACCTCGAACCAGTCGGTGTTGAGGCGAACCTCGATGTTCTCGTGATCCGCCATGTTCTCCAGCCACTTGGCATAGCCCTCGACCGGCAGGCCCTCGTAGGTGTCGTTGAAGTAGCGGTTGTTGAAGGTGTAGCGCACCGGCAGGCGGGAAATGTTGGACGCCGGCAGCTCCTTCGGGTCGGTCTGCCACTGCTTGGCGGTGTAGTCGCGGACGAAGGCCTCGTAGAGCGGACGGCCGATCAGCGCGATGCCCTTCTCCTCGAGGTTCTGGGCATCCCGCGGGTCCAGGCCGTCGGTCTGGTCCTTGATCAGCTGGCGGGCCTCGTCCGGGCTGTAGTACTTGCCGAAGAACTGGTTGATCAGGCCCAGGCCCATCGGGAACTGGTAGGCGGTGCCCTTGTGCATCGCGAAGACGCGGTGCTGGTAGTCGGTGAAGTCCGTGAACTGGTTGACGTAGTCCCACACCCGCTTGTTGGAGGTGTGGAAGAGGTGGGCGCCGTACTTGTGGACTTCGATGCCCGTGGTGGGCTCGGCCTCCGAGTAGGCATTGCCACCCAGGTGGTCGCGGCGTTCGACGATCAGGACGCGCGCGTCGTGCTGCGAGGCGGCGCGCTCGGCAACGGTCAGGCCGAAGAAGCCGGAGCCGACAACAATGAGGTCATATTTCCCGTTTGTGCTCATGTGCCCCAGGGTACTGGGTGGGCTGGGAAAACTAGTTGAGCAAAACCCGTTAGCTTTCCCACCACTGGCGAACCGGCAGTCCGGTGGAACCATCCGCGTAGGGTTTGACGGCCAGCACCTGGTGCAGCTGCACGATATTGTGCTCGAAGCCCCACTCGGAACCGGCCATGTACAGGCCGAACAGCCGGGCAGTACCCTCACCCACGATGCGTACGGCCTCGTCCCAGTTCTCGGCCAGCAGCTCGCACCAATCGTGGAGGGTGCGCTGATAGTGGAAGCGCAGGTTTTCCTCGTGGTGCACGTCGAAGCCCACGTCCTGCATGCGGGTCACGATCGTGCCGGAGCCGGTGAGCTCCCCGTCGGGGAAGATATAGCGGCCGATGAACTTCCCGGCGTTGATGCGCTTGTTGGTGGGGCGGGTGATGCAGTGGTTCAGCATCCGACCGCCCTCACGCAGCCGGCCGTACATCAGCTGGAAGAACTCCTCGTACTGGCGGCGCCCCACGTGCTCGAGCACGCCGATCGCGGAGATGGCGTCGAAGCCGGTCTCGGGGACGTCGCGGTAATCCATCAGCCGGATCTCCGCGAACTCCTCCAGGCCCTGCTCGCGGATCTTCTCATTCCCCCACGCGACCTGCTCCTCGGAGAGCGTGACGCCAATGGCCTTCACCCCACGGGCGGCGGCGTAGCGCACCATCCCACCCCAGCCGCAGCCGACGTCCAGCAGGCGGTGGCCCTCGGTGAGCCGCAGCTTGTCGAATACCAGGCGGTACTTTTTCTCCTGCGCCCGGTCGAGTGGCTCCTTCGCGGCCGTGCCCTTCGGCCACAGGCTCTTATCCCAGCCCTCCGGGGTGTCCGACTCGTCGGCTGGGTAGTAGGCGCAGGTATAGGTCATGGAGTCGCCGAGGAAGAGCTCGTAGAGGTCATTGCCCACGTCGTAGTGGCGCTGCACGACCTCCTTATCCCGCTCCCGGGAGTGCCGGGAGAGCCCCTCGATCAGGGCCTTCTTCCAGCCCGGCTGGTCCTCCTGCGGCGGGATCGGCATTGGCCGGATCGCATCCAGGTGCTTCAGGGAGCGAGCGATGCGCGCCCCGGTGGCGGCCGATGGCTTGCGGAAGGACTCGTAGTAGAAGGTCTGCAGGGCGTCGAACATGCCGTAAGGGTGCCCGGGGTTTTCACCGTTGACCTGCAGTGCTCCAGTAATATAGGCCCGTGCGAGCCCCAGATCGCCGGGCGCGGTGACGATATATGCCAGCGCATCGGAGCTGGTGATATCCAGCCGGAGCCGCGCATCCGCCGGCCCGGTCTCGGAGCCGTCGAAGCCGGTGACATGGAAAGGCAGCGGTGGCGCGGTGATTGCCTCCACGATCTCCGCCACCGTCATTGGAGTGAAGCCCGAATTCATGTTTTCTTGCCTTTCCTTTTTCGCTGTTTTCTGTTGTCCCTTTAATTTTTGACGTCAACGCGCCCGAGCCTGCCCTGGCTGGGCGCTGTGTCAGGCGTCCCGCTAGGCCCAGTCCACGGTCTTTTCGTACAGCCCGGGGAAGCGCCCCTGCGGGTCGTAGACTTCCTTGAGCTGGGCCGGGAAGCTGCCGCCGTAGAGCTGCTCGAAGGTCTCCCGGTCGTAGAAGGCCTCGGAGTAGAGGGACTTGTGCCCGCCAAGGGCGCTGACCTTCTCCTCGACGAGCTTGTTGAATGCGCCGGCGGGGGCGTCCTTGCCCAGCAAATCCACGGGCACGGAGGACCAGAAGCCGACGTTGACCCAGGTCTGCCCCACCGTCAGCGGGTAGAGCGGCCACGGGTGCTCCTTGTCTGCACCCAGGGTCTCGCCCTCACCGACCAGCTCGCTGCCGTCAGCTCCGGTGCCCCGAATGCGGATTGGGCAGAGCCACACAGGCTCGATCTCGCAGGAATGGAAGAACCACTCGAGGAACTCGGGCAGGTGCTCCGGGGTGACCTCGATGTCCTGGACCACGCGCTCGCGGGCAGGCCGATTGTTGGCGGCCTCGATGCGGTCGGCGAGGTCGTATTTGCGGTCCCAGCCGATGATCTTCCAGTAGAAGCTGGAGCGCAGCAGGTCGCGGGGCCACATGCGGCGGATCGTCGGGTTCTGGGTACCGAAGGCGCGGCTAGCCCAGAACCAGTCCACGTCCCAGCGCCACAGGTAGTCGCGAATGCTCAGCCGGTCGCGGAGTACGCCTTCGGGGTGCTGAATCGAGCGGTAGTAGATCCGGTCGCGGGTGTAATCGCTGGTAGGGCCCGGTTCGTCGGTCTGCCGTCCGAGCATGAGGTAGCACTCCTCCAGGCTGAACACGGCGCCGTCGAGGTAGTCCACCGATTCGCCGTCGTGTTCCCCCGTCTCGACGATCTGCTCCATCGTCTCGGTGAGCGCGTGGACGTCGTGGAAGCGGACGTGCCGCAGCTCCACGTAGTCCTTGACTTTCTCCAGCTCGATCTTCAGGCGCACCGCGTACCCGAGGGAGCCGTAGGAGTTTGGGAGCCCCCGGAAGAGGTCGACGTTCTGCGTCGGCGAGCAGGTCACCACCTCACCAGTGCCGGTGAGGACGTCCATCTCGATCAGGGCCTCGTGCGGCAGCCCATTGCGGAAGCACGCGGACTCCACGCCCAGACCGGTGACCGCCCCGCCCAGGGTGATCGTCTTCAGCTGCGGGACGACGGTCGGGCTGTAACCGTAGGGCAGGACGGTATCCACCAGGTCCTCGTAGGTGCACATTCCCTGCACGTCGGCGGTTCCGGCCACCGGGTCGACGGCGATCACCGCACCGAGGCCGGAGACGTCCAGGCCCGGTGTGGTCGACTGGTTGCGGCCGCGGAAGAGGTTGGAGGTTTTCTTCGCCAGGCGGACGTTCTCCCCTGGCGGGATGGCCGCGTAGCTGGCCCGCAGTTTCTCCACCGCTTGCTCGTGCGCGAACCAACCAACCGGTTGCAGTTCGCGCGCATCGAGGCCGTTGCCGATACGTAACGCATCGGTGGTTTTCCCGACGGTCCCCACGGCAATATTCTTCAGCGCACCCAAGACAGTCATATCTCCTACCTTAACCACGCGAGGCGAAACGGTGCCGGAGCGGTACCTGGCACACGGCAGTGGCGGCGGGAAAAGAGAGGCCGAAAGCCTAAAGCCAGCGCTGGAGGATCTCGGCGACCCCGTCGTCGTCATTGCTGGTCGTGACCACGTCCGCAGCGGCCTTGATCTGTTCCTCTGCGTTGCCCATCGCGACCCCGAGCCCGGCCCACTCGATCATCTCCAGGTCATTGGGCATATCCCCGAAGACGACGACGTCCTCCCGGCGAATCGGTTCCGTCCCAGGTGCCGCCTGCTCGTTGAGGTGCGCGATCAGCTCCACGATGGCGCTGCGCTTGGTCACGCCCGGCGCGGAGAATTCCACCAGCCCGCCGCCCCAGCTGTACGACATGTGGCTCAGCGCGGGGTCGATGTGGTCGGCGAGGGCGTCATAGATCTGGCGAGAGGTGACGTTCGGGTTGCGGCCCAGCAGCTTCACCGCGGGCTGGGAGATGACCTCATCCACGGGGCAGATGAGGTGCTCCTCGGACTCCCAGGCGTGGGTGAAGTCTGGTTCCACCACGTAAAGCTCCTCCGCGCGGTCGAAAGCGCTGGCACCAGCGCGTTCCACGCCGAAGCCGAGGCCGGGACCTGCGGGAATGTGCGGGCCAGACTGGCGGCCGAAGAGGTACTCCGGCAGGTGGGTCGGCAGGTGCCGGGTGTGTTCCAGGGAAGTCTCGACGATGCTGCGCATGTCCTCGGGCGAGAGGGTTTTCGCGCGGACGATCTCGTCACGGGCGGAATCGTAGGTCACCGCGCCGTTGGCGCAGACGCACAGCGGGCGGATCGGCAGCTGCTCGAGCACCGGCAGCATCCAGCGGGCGGGTCGGCCGGAGGCCAGGGTGAAGATCGTGCCGCTGGCGGTGAGCCGGCGGACGGCCTCCCGCAACCGCGGGGAGACGCGTTCCTTGCTATTGAGCAGGGTGCCGTCGATGTCGCTGACGATCAACCGCGGCTGGTTCATTAATTCTTCCGGTCCTGCTGGGCCTGCTGTTCGCGCTTTCGCTTGCGCTCCGCCTGATCTGCCCGGTCCTTGGCAGTGGCTTCCTCCAGGGTGGGGGCGGTGCCGCCGAACCGGGCCGGTACCCAGGACTCCCCCTTCGGCATGGGGCCGTAGCGGCGCACATACTCCTGCTGGGCCTCATCCAACTGGGCCTTCATCGCTTCGTGGAGGCGCTCCGTGGTCTCGATGGAATCCTCGGTGACCTCGACCGGCTCGCCGACGCTGATGACCAGCTTCGCGCCCTTGGGCCGGAGGTTATTCTTGCCGCCCTTGGTCCAGACGCGTTGGGAACCCCAGATCGCGATCGGGACCAGCGGCGCACCGGAATCGCGGGCGATGATCGCCGCCCCCTGTCGCAGTTCTTTGACCTCGAAGGAACGGGAGATCGTCGCCTCGGGGAAGATCCCCACCAGCTCGCCGGCCTTCAGCCGCTCGATTGACTCGTTGACGGAGGCCTGGCCGTCCGCGCGGTCCACCGGAATGTGGCGGCATGCCTCCATCGGAGCCTTGGCGAATTTGTTATCCCAGATCTCCTTCTTCGCCATGAAGCGCACGAGGCGCCCACCGCGGAAGTGCGCGGGGATACCGCCGTAGACGAAGTCCCAGTAGCCGGTGTGGTTCACCGCGAGCAGAGCCCCGCCCTCGGCGGGGATCCGCTCGTGGTGCATGATCACCACCTCGAGGCGCTGGACGTAACGCAAAAGCAGCTTCGCCGCCCGAATGATGATCCGGCCGTACACGAGCTCCTTGGATTCCGGGTGCTTCGGCGTCTCCACCCCCTTGCTGGTCAGGACGAAGGCCGAGTCGGTCCACCTATCAATGGAGAAGATGGACCCCACGCGGGATAGGAATGTCGGGAGCTTAGCCATGGTCGTGATCCTCTGCTGTGTAGGAGCCCCGCCGTATGAGGACGGGGCTGAAGTGGTGGGGGCCTAAGTGGTGGGCGCCGTGGTTCAGGGCCCTGTCGCTTGAGGGCCCTGGGGTACAGGGTCAGGGCCTGGTGGCCTAGTTCTTCGGGGTCAGGACGTCCTTACCCACGAACGGACGAAGCGCCTCGGGGACGACGACGGAACCATCGGCCTGCTGGTGGTTCTCCAGGATGGCGACGAGCCAGCGGGTGGTCGCCAGGGTGCCGTTCAGGGTTGCGGCGACCTGCGTCTTGCCGTCCGCGTCCCGGTAACGGGTCTGCAGCCGGCGGGCCTGGAAGGTCGTGCAGTTCGAGGTGGAGGTCAGCTCGCGGTAGGTGTTCTGCGTCGGGACCCAGGCCTCGGTGTCGAACTTGCGGGCCGCCGAGGAGCCCAGGTCTCCGCCAGCGGTGTCGATCACACGGTACGGGACGTCGATCGCCGCGAGCATATCCTTCTCGAGCTGCAGCAGTTCCTGGTGGATCTCGGTGGCCTGCTCCGGGCGGCAGTAAACGAACATCTCGAGCTTGTCGAACTGGTGCACGCGGATGATGCCGCGGGTGTCCTTGCCATAGGAGCCGGCCTCACGGCGGAAGCAGGAGGACCAGCCGGCGTAGCGCTTCGGCTCGTCTAGGTTGATGATCTCATCGGAGTGGTAGCCGGCCAGGGCGACCTCGGAGGTGCCGACGAGATACAAGTCGTCCTCCTCCAGGCGGTAGACCTCGTCCGCGTGGGCGCCGAGGAAGCCCGTGCCGCCCATGACCTCGGGGCGCACGAGCACCGGCGGGATCATCAGCTGAAAGCCCTTCTCGGTGGCCTTGCGCGCGGCCAGCTGCATCATGCCGAGCTGCAGCAGCGCACCGTCACCGGTGAGGAAGTAGAAGCGGGATCCGGAGACCTTCGTGCCGCGCTTCATGTCGATCAAGCCGAGGGACTCGCCGAGCTCCAGGTGATCTTTCGGCTCGAAGTCGAAGGTGGTGGGCTCACCGACGTGCTCGAGGACCACGAAGTCCTCCTCACCGCCGGCGGGCGCGCCCTCGACAACGTTGGAAATCTGCATCTGCAGATCGTGTAGCGCCTGCTCCGCGTTACTCTGGGTGGCCTCTAGGTCCTTAACAGCCTGGGCCTTCTGCTTGCCCTCCTCGCGCAGCTGGACCTTCTCCTCATCGGAGGCGGCGGCCATCTTCTGGCCCATCGCCTTGGAGAACGCCTTCTGCTCCGCGCGGGCCTGATCTGCCGCGGAAATCGCTTCGCGGCGCTGGCGGTCGGCCTCCAACAGCTGGTCAACCAGTGCTGGGTCCTCCCCACGGGTACGCTGAGATTCACGAACGAGGTCTGGATTTTCGCGCAGGAGCTTGAGATCAATCATGGCTTCTAGCTTAGCTATAGTGGTGGGATAAAGTTTCCTCCCGCACCGCCGTCGCCGAAGAAAGTGAAACATGAGTATTAGTCACGCCACCTGGACTCGCCGGATGCGCAGCGTGACAGTCATGACCCTGGCAGCATTGTGCGGTGGCGTCGCAACTGGCGCCTATACGTACGTCGCCGATAGCAACTCCGGACCGAGCATCGCGCCACCAGCCAACAAGGCCGAGACCCCCGAGGCTCGCGCCGCCGCATTCACGAACGCGGACACCGGCCAGTGCGTCAACTGGACCCGCACCCCGACCGGACAAAACACCGACTTCCTGACCGTGGATTGCAAGAAGCCACATCGCTTCGAGGTTTCCGCCCGCGAGGACCTGCGCGCCTACCCCTCCAGCGAATTCGGGGCGAAGGGCGAACTGCCAGATGTGAAGCGCCAGGCCGAGCTCAGCCAGGAGCTCTGCGTCGGCCCCACCATGCGCTACCTGGAGGGCAAGCTGGACCCGAACGGGCGCTACAACATCTCCCCGATCCTGCCGCCGGAGTCCTCCTGGGCAGAGGGCGACCGCACCATGCTGTGCGGCGTGATGGTGCAGGACGCCGAGGGTATGTCCGTCGAAACCACCGGTCTGACCGCCGAGCAGGACCAGTCCCGCGTCTATGAACCGGATACCTGCGTGCAGGTACAGGGCCGTTCCACCCGCGTGGTGCCGTGCACCGAGGACCACACCTGGCAGGTCACGCACCAGGTTGATCTGGGCAAGATCTTCAAGGGCGACGAGTGGCCTGACATCAAGCGCCAAAACGACGCCCTGAACAAGGTCTGCACCGAGCAGGCGGAGAACTACATGGGTGGCGAGGAGAACCTCTACCAGTCCACGCTCACCCCGTTCTGGACCACCCAGCCGGAGGAGTCCTGGGTCACCGGCTCCCGTCAGGCGAACTGCGCGCTCATCGCGACGGAGGGCGATGGCTTCGCCACGCTGAAGGGCGACGTCCGGCAGCAGTTCACGGTCAACGGCAAGCCGCCGAAGACCCCGCCGAAGCGTCTGCCGAAGCGCGGCGATTCCCCGGCACCGGCCCCAGAGGGCGCCAATGCCGAGGGCAACCCGGCTCCTTAAGCGGGCACCACGAGCGAAGGTGATTGAGCATTGAGCATCGAGGTCAGCGAAGAGGAGTTCGAGGAACTCGTCGACCAGGGGCTGCGTCGCATCCCACGGGAACTACTGGACAACGTCGATAACGTCGCGATCGTCACCGAGGACTATAACCTCGACTCCCCCAGCATCCTGGGCCTCTACGAGGGGGTCGCGCTCACCGAGCGGACCAGCGAATACACCAGCGCGCTGCCGGACAAGATCACGATCTACCGGCTGGCGCTGCAGGACGTCGTCGATACCCGGGAGGAGCTCGTCGAGCAGGTCGCCATCACCGTCATCCACGAGCTCGGCCACCACTTCGGTATCGACGACCACCGCCTCCACGAGCTCGGCTGGGGCTAGCTGGTTTAGCCCCGGGGTAGCTGGGCTGAAGCCGGTTTTGCTGGGTTGAGGCCAGCTCCGGGACCCCGAACGGGCCCCACTCGGTGACGCGGAAACGGCCGCGCACCCCGTTCCGGAACTGCTCGTCCACAGCCTCCGCGACCTGGTCCAGCAGCTCGCCGAAATCCTCTGGCAGGGCGATGGAGACCACCTGCCCATTCGGCAGGTACGCGCGATAAGCGAACTCCGGATCGACCGCTCCCAGCCAGGTGGCGACGAGGCGGATCACGGCGCCGTGACTGACCAGGACGGCGTCCGCGTCTTCGGCCTGCGCCGCCGCGACGACGGCCAGCGCCTGCGGCAGGTAGCTGGTCAGCACCTCGGCGCCGGAGGACCCACCGGGGACGACCTTGTCGATCTGGCCATGCAGCCAGTCCCCGAGCAGTCGGTGGTAGAGCTCGTGTGAGTCCTCGTCGTTCTTCATCTCCATGTCCCCGGCCGGGATCTCGGCCACACCGAAAACGGAGGCCAGGGAGCCTGCGTACTCGCCCGCCAGCTCGACGGCGGCGGTGTCGACCAGCCCGGCGAGTTCGCGGCCCCGGAAACGCTGGAAACCTTCAGCGAAGCTGCTGCCCGGCGCGGCCGCGGCGATGGCCCCACCCTCGGCGGCGAAGGCCGTGGCCAGGCCCGCGGCGGTCTGCTGAGCACGTGCGGCCTGTGAGGAAAGGACGTGCACGCGGTCGCTGGCGTTGCGCAGGTAGCGGCCCGCGGCGCCGGCCTGCTCCCGGCCGAGCGTGGTGAGGCTTGCGCCTGGCAGCGCGGTATCTAGCGCGTGGATTTCATTGGACGTGGTCTGGCCGTGGCGGACCAGAAACAAGCGGGTCATGTTCTCGCTTCCTTCTCTCAAGCCCGGTGGTCTTCTGCGGGGTTCATCATATCGGCCAGCCACCGCTCGGAGGGGCCTTCGTCCGGGGTTTCGGCAGCGACGTTGCCGAGGATCTCGACCAGGTGCTCCTCGTCCACGCCGCGCGGGGCGGTGGCCAGCGGCCAGGAGCCGAGGTAGCGGATCCAGGAGCTCTCCCGTTGCAGCCCCTGCAGGGCGGCGGCGACGGCGGAGTCCTCGATATGGCCGATCATCTCGATGTGGAACACGTAGGTGCCCAGCAGCTCGCGGGTGGGCCGGGAGCTGATTCGGGTGAGGTTCACCCCGCGCAGGGAGAGCTGCTGCAGCGCGTAGATCAGGCTGCCGGGGCGGTCGTGCTGGGCGGTGAAGGCCACCCCGGTGCGGTCGTGGCCGGTGCGCGGTGCGGGCGGGACGGGGCGGGAGACCAGGGCGAAGCGGGTGAAGGCCTCGGCGACGTCGGCGACGTCCGTGGCGATCACTTCCAGCCCGTAGATCTCGAGGGCGCGCAGTGGGGCCGCGCAGATATCGGCGCGCCCCTCGGCGACGGCCTGGGCCGCGGCGGCGTTGGAGGGCGCCGGGCTGAACTGCACCTCGGGCAGGTTCTCGGCCACCCAGCCGCGCACCTGTGCCTCGGCGACGGGGTGGGTGCTGAACACGGGGGCCACCGCGCTCTCCTCGGCGCTGGCGGCACTGCGGAAACGCTCAGCCTCCCCGGCGCGCACGCCGATCGCGAAGCGGATGGGAACCAGCAGCTCGGCGAGGATCTGCACGCGATCGCCGGTGACGAGCGCGTCCTCGGCCTGGGCGACGGGACCATCCACGGAGCTTTCCAGCGCGATGACCGCGTAATCGGCCTGGCCTTCACGTAGCGCGCCGAGCGCCTCGGCCGGGCTGGTGCGGGGCTCCAGCTGGGCGGCGTTCTCGGGGTCGGACCCAGCCGAGCTGGCGGGCACGCCGGGCACGTGGCCGCCCCGCAGGAACTCGAGCGCGGCCTGCTCGGTGAAGGTGCCCCGCGGGCCGAGGAAAGCGATGGTGGGAGTGTTGCTCATGGCCTCCGATACTAATGGGCTGCATCGCCGGCGCGGGCGGGGCCGGCGGGTAACCTAGCCCTGTGACACAGTTCAGCCCCACCCCCGATACCTTCGCCCAGCGGCTCGCGGCAGTGAGCCAGCAGACTGGACTTTCGCCCGCGCAGCTGGGGGTGGCGCGGGTCTACGACCGCCCGCACGTCGATTCCGCGAGTAGGGCCTCCCACCTCAGCGGGGAGGAGCTGCTGGTCAAGGACACCCAGCAGGTCGCGGGCGAGTGGGTGACGATGGGCAACGCGCGTCAGGGCTTCCGCGCCGCGCACAGCGATACCGCGGTGGAAAACCTGCTCGCGACGGGCGCACGCCTGGTTGGGGCCAGCGCGAGCGCGGAGTATGGCACCAGCGCCTATACCGAGCCCGTCGGGCAAGAGGCCCCGGTCAACCCGATCAGCCCGTCGATGATGACTGGCGGCTCCTCGGGCGGGGCCGCTGCGGCGGTAGGCCACGGGGTGGCGCGGATCGCGCACGCGACGGACGGGGGCGGCTCCATCCGGGTGCCAGCGGCCTGCTGCGGGCTGGTGGGGCTCAAGCCGGCACACGATACCGCGGTGGGAGGGTTCAACCCCTCCGCCCACGGCTACCTTGCGGCCTCCTTCGCGAACACGCGCAAGGCCTATCAGCTGCCCCGCACCCGACCGTGGGGTCTGCGGGTGGGCTATACGAATCAGCCTTTCCACCACCACTCCCGGGTGGATCCGGCGATCGCCGCGGCCACCGCAGGGGCCACCGCACTGTTAACCAATGGGGAATCCGTGGCGGAGGTCCGCCAGGCGCCCCAGCCCTATGACCCGGCGAATTTCGAGCTCTTCGCGACCGTGCTCTCCACCCGTTGCGCGGAGCTGCCAGAGCCACTCTCGGAGCTCACGAGCTGGCTCAAGCGGCAGGGCACGGGCGTTCCCCGCTGGCGCCGCGAGGAGATGGAGCGCAGCATCCACCGGATGAGTCAGACAGCGCTTCACCGCTGGTCTTCAGCGGGTTTGGACGTGGTAGCCACCCCGATGCTGGCCTGCGCTCCCCCGGCACCGGGCTCATTTTCTCGGCTGAGCCCCCGGCTGAACTTCTGGGCACAGACAGCCTGGACGCCGTGGGGCACGCTGTGGAATTTGTGTGGCTGGGCATCGGTCACGGTGCCACTGGTGGACCCGGCCCGAGTGCCGGGCCGGTGGCCGATCGCGCTGCAGCTCGGCGCGGTGGGCGACCGGGTGAGCGCCTCAGACCTGGTGGCCTTGGCCGAGCAGGTGCAGGCCGCCGCGGCGGCGCTGCCGGTGGAGGGGCTTTCGCTGGCCGAGCCCGGTGACCTGAGCTCCTTGAACTACGAGCCCCGCCCCGGCGCGGGCAACCACGACGCTGGCTGCGACTGCGCTGGATCTCGCAGCGCTGGCTACAATTGCGCTGCTTCGCACAGCGCGGAGTCTCATAGCGCAGAGTCTCATAAAGCGGAGTGCGGCTGCACAGCAGGGCACAGCCACGAGTCCTGCGGGCACGGGCAGCCATGAGCCCGGAGCTGCTCCCCCGCGACCGGCGCGCCCTGCGCGTCGAGCTGGCCCTCCTGCTGGCGGTCACCTTCGGCGCCTCTGGCCTGCGCGCGATACTCCGGCTGGTCGAGGCCCTCACGGACCCCACCCCGCTCAATGAGCAGGAGGCCTTGCTCAATCAGTCGCAGTCCCACCTGGCGTGGCTCGATCCGGCATTTCAGCTCATCACCTCCGGTGTGCTCTTCGCCTGGGGCGGGCTGGCGGCCTTCCTACTGCTGCGCCACCTGCCTCCCCAGCCGGCCCCACCCCAACCGGCTCTGCGCCTCCGACTCCGAGCCGAGGACTGGCCCCATGGGGCGGGCCTAGCCGCGTTGATCGGCCTGCCGGGCCTCGCGTTCTATGCGCTCGCGGTACAGCTGGGCGCCTCAAAGGTGGTGGTGCCCTCCGGGCTGGGTGAGCACTGGTGGACGCTGCCCTCCCTTCTGCTGAACGCCTGGGCCAATGGGGTAGCCGAAGAGCTGATCGTCGTCGCCTGGCTAGCGACCCGGTTGCGTCAGCTGAACGTGCGCTGGCCCGGGATCTTCGCGGCCTCGGCCTTGCTGCGGGCAAGCTATCACCTCTATCAGGGCGTATCCGCGGGCCTGGGCAATGCGGTGATGGGGCTCGTATTCATCGAGTACTTCCGCCGCACCGGCCGGGTTTGGCCCCTGATCATCGCCCACGGGCTCATCGACACCGCGGCTTTCGCGGGCTATGTCCTCGCCGATGGCCACCTAGGCCTGGGATGGCTGGGACTGTAGTTAATAGTGTTGCTGGCGGTACGCGTGACCACGTGGCAGCGCGCCCGTTAAGATGTCCCCATGAACTCACGCGATGAATACGCCCGCGACCGGGATGGCAGGATCCTGACCGACCGTTTCGGCCGCCCGGTGCGTCGTCGCCCCGCGCCTGGTCCCGCGTCGAACACGACGCCCACCGATTCCGGATCAGGTCAGAAACCTGCGCCCCCGCGCTACGTCCGCTCGAATATTCCGGACGCCGCCGGCCAGCACCGTTCCCCGGCTCCGGGATCCGAACACGGGCGCCGCGAACGAGCCCAGCTCCCTGAGCCACCGCGGTACCGGCAGGCCCCACCGGCTGACACTCCGCAGCGGCCGCGCCATAGCCGCGGGGGCTACGCACAGCGCCCGGCCGCAGCTCCCCAGCAAGGCGCGTACCGCCCGGCGCACCCGGAGGCCCAGCCGCGTGGCGCGTACCAGCATCCCCCGCGCCCGGCCACCGCCCGGCCGGAGGGTTACCGGCAGTACCCGCAGCCCGCGGGCGGGGCGGGCCGAGGCGCCGACTGGGGTGGCCCCGGCCGCCAGCCGCAGCGCATGGAGCCGGGCCGTGGCCGTCCCCGGCGCACAGGCCGGACCCGCGCACCACGGCGTCGCCTCGGCATCCGCCGGGTCCTGATGCTCCTGCTCGCGGTATTCCTGGTGGTCGGCGGCGGCACACTGCTGTGGGCGGATTCCCAGCTGCAGCGCACG
>DYZK01000057.1 GCA_020741275.1 Corynebacterium urealyticum | reverse complement strand
GGCTTCCACGACCCCACCGCGAAAATCAGCGGCTACGGCACCGCCCTGTGGTTCTTCTTCATCTTCGGGGCCGTCGCCGTATGCGGCTACTTCCTCTACCGGGGACGTTCCTGGGGGCGTGGCCCGGTGGTCATGCTGCAGATATGCCTGGTTCCCGTGGCCTACTACATGTTCCGTTCCGGACGTCCCGAGCTGGCCGTGCCCACCACACTGGTCCTGATCCTTGGGCTCGCGCTGCTGTTCAACTCCACCGCCGTCAACTGGTGGACGATGGACCACTACCGCGACTAAGAACCGAGCACCACGAGCTCGTCGCCGCGTTGCTCCACCACGAAGCCACCACTGACCCGCAGGTGCACCGGCGCGCCAGCTGCGAGGCCGTCGCGGCGAACAGGGAGTGTCCGCTCGGCCTTCTTGTGCTCCGTGTCGAAGACCCGGATGCCATCCTCGACGGGCACCAGCAGGCGGTCAGCCATATTCGCGCCTGCGCCCAGCGCCCCGCGCACCGTGAACTCCGGGGCCAGGCTCGTCGGGTGGAACCCGACGACGGAATTACCCGTCCACCACGTCATATTGTGCGGCAGATCCGCCGTGACCGGCAGCACCGGGCCGTCCTGCGGGGGATCTGCCAACACAGGGGCAGCGGGCATCGGGTGGTGGCTGACCTCACCGGAATCGCTCGCCACAATCAGCTGTGGCTTCCCATCCCTGCCGGCGCCCGTCGGCGCGTACACCGCCGCGTGGTGCTGCGCGATCGCCACCAACTGCCCATCCCGGGGCATGTAAAAGGTGTGGAGATCCTCCGGCACGTCCGAGCGCTCCGGCTTCGTCTTGAGCAACCGCAGCAGCATCTTGTCCTCACCCTCGCACTGCTGGGTCGTCGCCAGCAGCTCGGTGCGGGTCAGAGCGGAGGTAAACGGGCAGTCCGCGTAGCGCTGCTCCTCCTTCTTCACCTGGGTTTCCTGGCGGCCCACCTCCGTGGTGCGCACCAGGTCGCTGCGCCACAGCTCCACCCGGTGTGGGGACACGATGCCCGTGGAGTCATTCGAGCGCAGTGCTGTGGCGGAATCCTCCGCCAGCGCCGAGCGGGTGTGGGCGTACTCTCCGGTACCAGCGGCCAGGCTCACAACGTCCCCGCAGCCCTTCGGCCCACGATAAACCGCGACGATCCTCTCGTTGCTGAAAGTCACATCGCACAGCGGCAGCCCCCGGTCGTAGGTCCACGCCACCTCACCAGAGAGGAGGTCATGCATGGACAGCACATCGTCCTCGGCGGTGAGCACGCCACCAGAAAGCAGGATTGGGGCGACGGTCTGCGGAGAAGTGCCCCGCCACAGCTCCCGGAGCTTTGTTGGCGCGGTCTCGGCCGCCGCCGGGGCGGAAAGAGTGGAGGCTTGGGTGTGCTCCACCCGGCGGGCGTCCGAACCCCACCAGCTAGCGGCCAGCACCACGACGAGAACCAGGACGATCGCGCCCACCGCCAAAAAATCCTTGCGGCTGGCCCGCTCCGGGCCCGGCCAACGGCGCGGCGTTGGCGTGGACTGAGCGGGCTGGGTGGGGGAATGAGGAGCCATTAGTTCTTTGCCCCGCCGTTCCCGCCGCGCGAGCGACCACCCCGACCACGCCCGCCGCGGCCCCCGCCATGCGCGCCCTGACCGCGGCCACGAGAGCCCTGGCCACGTGCGCCAGCCCCTGAGCCGCGCTCGCCGCGGCCACCACGGGAACGCCGAGCCGGTGCCGTCACCGCCGCTGAACCAGCAACCCGACGGTTCGGTCCCACCCGGTCGCTCAGCTCTTCGTCCGTGGGTAGCCCCAGGACCTCCAGCAGCTCAGGGGACTGGGAGAACCACTGCGGCGGGTTCTCCAGGCCCAAGCCCAACGCCTCGCTGATGTGATCCCAGCGGGGCACCTCATCCCAACCGACCAGGGTGATCGCGGTGCCGTCCTTACCAGCGCGCGCCGTGCGACCAATACGGTGCACATACGTCCGCTCGTCCTCCGGGACCTGGTAGTTGACCACATGGGTGACATCCGTGACGTCGATGCCGCGGGCAGCCACGTCCGTGGCGACCATGACGTCCACCGCACCGTCCCGGAACAGCTGCAGGGACTGCTCACGGTCCGCCTGGCGCATATCGCCATGCACCGCGCCGACCCTAAAACCCCACGCGGCCAGATCCTCGGCGACCATCGCAGCCTGCCGCTTCGTCGGGGTGAACACAATCGTCCGGCCCCGGCCCGGGCTCTGCAGAATACGGGAGAGCGTGGACATCCGATCCAGCTTGTGGGACTGGAACGCGATCTGGGTGACGCGCTCGTGCGTATCCGCCGCAGCCGTGGAATCCGCCTGGATCATCACCGGCTGCTTCATGAACTCCCGCGACAGGCTCAGAATCGGCCCCGGCATCGTCGCGGAAAACAGCATCGTCTGCCGGTCCGTGCTGGTCAGCGACATGATCTGCCGAATATCATCCAGGAAGCCCTGGTCCAGCATCTCATCGGCCTCGTCCAGCACCAGAACTTCCACCCCGGCAAGCTCCAGCTCGCCACGGCGGTGCAGGTCCAACAGGCGGCCCGGCGTGCCCACCACCACGTCCGTGCCCCGGCTCAGTGCCCGAATCTGCTGGTTGAAGCCCACGCCGCCATAGATCGGCGTGACCGTGACCCGGTGCTTCGTCGACGGAATAACGAGGTTCGCCGCAGCCAGAGTCAGATCCTCGGCCACCTGCAGGCACAGCTCACGGGTCGGAACCACCACGAGGCCGCGAACGCTGCCATCGAGTTCGGTGATGCCGGCGTCGTCGAAAATCCGGTCCAACAACGGCACACCGAAACCCAACGTCTTGCCCATCCCCGTGCGAGCCTGCCCGATCAGATCATCGCCCCGCAACGCGATCGGCAGGGTCAGCTCCTGGATCGCAAACGCCGTAGGCATGCCACCCTGCTCCAACGCCTCGGCGATCTCGGCTGCCACCCCCAACGAACGGAACGTCGGCCCAGGGGCAGCCCCCGAATGACCATCGGAGGGGAGATGGGGCGATGGCACGGTCGGAACCTCCCTAAAACAAGGCAGTACTATGATGGTCACATTAGCGCACCGACGAGTGCGCCAGATCTTTCAAGAACCAACGGACGGAGATCGAGAAAGCATGCAACTGAAGATCGGCTTCATCAATTCTCAGCGCGAGCTCGCCATCGACCTCGATAAGAACGAGGTCAAGCAGGCAGAACTCGTCGAGGAGCTGCAGAACTTCCTGACCGAGGGCACCGCCACCACCACCGTGGTTGAGGACGCCCGCGGCACCAAGACCGTCCTGCTGCGCGAGCAGATCGCCTACATCCAGGTCGGCGCCGAGAAGCCACGCTCCGTGGGCTTCATCTGATCCATTTCAGGACAGATAGAGGTTGAGCGAGGTGAGTAACCCCCAGGGCGCGGGTAGCGAGGACACACCGAACGGGCCGCGTCACCGGCGCGCGCGCCGCGAGGAGTTCGCGCTGCCCGAACCCGAACACGCCCGCACCCCGCCCCGCATTGACCGGCGCTCCCAGGGGCAGGGGTCCAACTGGCTCAACTTCAGCGACCCGCGCGTCCGCATCGGGATCGTCGCGGTCCTCGCGCTGGTCAGTGTGCTCGTCCTCGTCGACGCCTTCCGAGGGGCAGGGGAGGACGCCGCCACCGACGTGGCAGCCACCAGCAACAGCGACGACCCCGCCGACGGTGCAACCGGACCCGTCCCCGGTACGGGCTACGGGGATCTGCCGACCGGGCAGCTCCCGCCCGGCGGACCGGTGACCGAGAACAGCAGCGGCAACTTCCGCACTGTCGGCGCCCCCGGCCCGAAGGTTGGCGACGGGAAACTCTTCACCTACACCGTCGAGGTCGAGGACACGATCAACACCGCCGCCTTCGGCGGGGACGACGCCTTCGCCTCGACGGTGGACGCGATCCTCTCCGACCCGCGTGGCTGGACCGGGCGTGGCAAGTTTGCCTTCCAGCACGTCGCCGCCGGTGAGCTGCCGGAGGGTAAGGAACCCGACCTGCGGATCCAACTGGCCTCCCAGGATCACACCCACGAGGTCTGTGGCAACACCTTCAAGCTGGAGACCAGCTGCTTCTACTCCGACGGCAACCGGGTCGTCATCAACGAATCCCGCTGGGTCCGCGGCGCGATCCCATTCCAGGGGGACCTCGGCGCCTACCGCCAGTACGTCATCAACCACGAGGTCGGCCACGGCATCGGATTCGCCGCGCACCAGCCCTGCCCGACGGATGGGCAGCTCGCGCCGATCATGATGCAGCAGACCTTGAGCGTGGATAACCGCGTGCTCCGGGAGATCAGCAACGAGGACATCTACGGGGAGAGCGACTCCACCTGTCGCGCGAACCCCTGGCCCTACCCGATTGCGGAAGAACAATAAGAGGTGATTCGCCGTGAATGACGCCCGCCCCGCCGGAACGCTGCAAAGCCCACCGCCGGCCCACATCCTCAACGGATTCCACGCGCACGTGGATAACCCCGTGCAGCTGGATCAGCCGTGGTCCTACGGCTGGCGCTGCGATCGCGCGGTGATCTCCCTGGCCGAGGAGCCGATGCGGGCATCCTGGATCGCCAAAACCACCGCGAAGATGCGTCCCGCGGGGGTGGGCGTATCGCGCCCCATGCTCTCCACCGATGGCCGGTACACGGTCTCCGGGTGGCGGGCACGAACCTTCCTCTCCGGGCACCGCGCGCCACGTTTCGACGAGATGGCCGCCGCCGCACTGCGCATCAACGAATCTCTCCGCGGCCTGCCACGACCGGAGTTCCTGGCGCCCCCGGAGCTCACGTGCACGTGGGGGCAGACGGAGATCTTCGCCGCCGCGGATGCCGCCGCCTTCGCCGAGCAGCCCCAGGAATGGATCGCTCCGGCCATGGACGCTACGGCCGTGCCCCGCAAGGACATCGCCGAGGCTCTGGCCAAGGCCGTGGAAATCACCGCACTGCGCACCGAGATCACGGCGGAAGACCAGCTGGTCCACGGTGACGTCATTGGTTGCATGATCTTCGACGGTGCCGCCGACCCCGCGATCACCGACCTGGTGCCCGCGTGGCACCCCACCGGCTGGTCCGTTGCGCTGCTCGTCGTCGATGCGATGGCCTGGGGCAACGGGGACGACGCCCTGTTAGACCGCTGGTCCCACATCCCGGACTTCATGCAGCTCGCCCTGCGCGCCGTGCTCTACCGGCTCGCGCTGCACGCCATGCTGCCCAATTCGCGGCCGGAAGCCTGGCCGGGGCTGTCGCGCACCGCGGACGTCATTGCCGCGCGCGAGCAGCAGAACGAGGCGCGGCACGAGTGGGGAGACGAGGACGAGGCCGCGGAAGAAGGCGGGGACGAAGCTGGCGAGGATGCTGGGGACGACGCCGTTGAAACGGTGGGTGACTCGGCTGGGGAACAGGACAGCGACGAGGACGTCGAAAAGCCTCCTGAGCAGGGGCGAGAGTAGGAAAATCGAACATCGCTGAAGGAAGCGGCGGGGCGTGTCTGCACCGGGTGCCATACTGTTGGCATGACGGACACAGCCAAGAATCAACAGCCGACCGCCGTGGCCTCCCCGAGCGCGCCGGAGGACCGCCTGGGGGCGCGCGAGGCGGCGAAGGTCGTGCTGCAGCCGCCGCGCCGGGTGGGGGAGGAAGGCCACGAGTGGGACGGGCTCGCCGGGGCCATCGTCACGGGTGATGAGCGCATCGATAGTTCCGCGCCGTGGGCCGTGCTGGGTGGCCCGGGGACGGGAAAGACGAGCCTGCTCGTCGACACGCTGGTCCGCTTCCTCGCCGCGGGTGGCTCCGCGGACGAGGTCATGGTGGTCACTCCCACCAAGGATGCCGCCACGGCGGTGAACACCCAGCTGGTGGCGCGGCTGGCAAGCATGAGTAGTTTCGCGGCGACGCGCACGCCGGTGCGCTCTGTGCACTCCTGGGCCTTCGCGGCACTGCGCAGCATGCTGCTGGCCAGCGACCGGGAAGCGCCGCGCCTGCTCACCGGTGCTGAACACGATGCGGACGTGCGTCTGCTGCTGGCCGGGCATGCCGAGGACAGGGCGGGGGCGTGGCCGGAGCACATCCGCCCAGCGCTGGGCTACGTGGGTTTCGCCCGCCAGCTGCGCGACCTGCTGCTGCGCGCCGAGGAGCGCGGGGTGGGGCCGGGCGAGCTCACCGCGCTGGGGGAGAAGTACGACCAGCCGATGTGGGTGGGGGC
>DYZK01000056.1 GCA_020741275.1 Corynebacterium urealyticum | reverse complement strand
GGTCTTGGTCAGATCGAAGGGGTTCCAGCGGTAGTCCTTGGCCTCCTCGAAGGGCATGATCTGCACCTTGACGTCCCAGGTCGGGTAGTCGCCGCGCTCGATGGCGTCGAAGAGGTCCTGTCGGTTGTGGTCGAAGTCGCCGGCACCGACGATCTGGTTGGCCTCTTCGTCGGTGAGGGTCTTCCAACCCTGGCGGGTCTTGAAGTGGTATTTCACCCAGAAGCGCTCACCAGCGGCGTTGATCCACTGATAGGTGTGGGAGCCGAAGCCATCCATGTGGCGGAAATTGGCCGGGATGCCGCGGTCGCCCATGAGGTAGGTGACCTGGTGGGCGGACTCCGGGGAGCGGGTCCAGAAGTCCCACTGCATGTCCGCAGAGCGCAGGCCGTTGTTCAGGCGCTTCTGGGAGCGAATGAAGTCCGGGAACTTCACGCCGTCGCGGATGAAGAACACCGGGGTGTTGTTGCCCACGATGTCGTAGTTACCCTCCTGGGTGTAGAACTTCAGGCTGAAGCCACGCACGTCGCGCACGGTATCCGGGAAGCCGAGCTCGCCGGCGACCGTGGAGAAGCGGGCGAGCATCGGGGTGACGCGCCCCTTCTGGAAGAGGTCAGCCTTCGTGTACTGGGAGAGGTCCTCGGTGATGGTCAGCTCACCGAACGCACCGGAGCCCTTGGCGTGGACGTTGCGCTCCGGAATGCGCTCGCGGTTGAAGGACTGGTGCTTTTCCACCAGCGAGACGTCGTGCAGCGCGATCGGCCCCTGGTCTCCGACGGTGGCGGAGTGCTCCTGGGTGGTAATTGGTGCACCGTTGTTTCGGGTGGCATGACCGGTGACGGGGCACACGCCCCGGGAGGCGATGTCCTTGGCGGTCAGGTTGCCGGTGTTCTTCTGGTCAGTCACGGTGATCCTCCTTAGGGAATGTGGCTTCCATCACCCAGGTTGCCACAGTGGCGACCATGCCGCCACAGCCTTTACTTATCAATCAATGTTGCATCAATAGGCTAACCCCTATTGAGTCGGTACGCAACCATTGCCCCTACCTATCGATGGATCGACGAACGCCACTCCCGCATCCCGCTACGCATGGAAGCGTGAAAACCCCAGGCCACTGCTAAACTGGTCTTTAACATGAGCAACTTCTCTCCCTCCCCCGCTGGCCGCCACGGCCACACCGCCGAGGTCGACGCGCACGTCACCGACCTCGCGCTGCGCGCCGCCCGGGGAGATAAGGGGGCGCTCAACGAGTTCATCTCCGCCACCCACGATGACGTCTGGCGGCTGCTCGCCCACCTGGCGAACCCGGATCAGGCGGATGACCTCACCCAGGAGACCTACCTGCGGGTACTTTCCGCCCTCCCCCGCTTCGCCGCCCGTTCCACGGCCCGCACCTGGATCCTTTCCCTGGCCCGGCGCGTGTGGGTGGATAGCATCCGCCACGATATGGCCCGCCCCCGCAAGTCCGCCGCCGAGTGGGAGGACGCCGCCGGCGACACCCCGGCAGCAGAGACCACGGGTGGCTCCAGCTGGGTGGAGTGGCTGGACACCCAGGACATGCTCAACTCCCTGGAGCCGGACCGCCGGGAGGCTCTGATCCTCACCCAGATGCTGGGTTACACCTACGCCGAGGCCGCGAAGATCGCGAACGTGCGCACTGGCACCATTCGCTCCCGTGTTGCGCGCGCCCGCGCCGAGCTGGTCGATATGCAGCAGGCACAGCAGGCCCGCCAGGAGCGCCAGCAGGCAGAGGCCACCGGGACCACCCGGCTGGGGCGGCGGCTGTGGCAGGCGTAGCGCCCGAGCCTGACGTCCTAAAAATTTAATGCGCGTACCCTGGGGTCATGAGTGAGACAGTCTTCGAGCAGCCCCTAGATCACCCCATTGAGCAGGTCTGGGGTGTGCATGCGACGCCGGGGATCGTCACCCGGCTGACGCCCGGCTTCACGCGCGTCCGGCTGCTGCAGGAGGCCGGGAATCTGAAGAGCGGGCTGACTCGCATGCGTTTCCCCGGCGGCGTGATGTGGGAGGGCAAGCACGACCCGGGGTTCTACCGCCCGCTCGTCGCGGCCAGCGGTGGGCAGCCGGCGCACGTGGACTCCCCGGCGCAGTTCTCGGACGTCTGCGCGACTCCCGGGATCGGTTCGGCGTTCGGTTGGCGGCATGTTCATTCTTTTCAGGACGTCCACGCCGGCGGCGGAACTATTTTGCGTGATCGGATCACCACGAACGCGCCCGGATTCCTCGCAGACCAGCTGCTCAAGGGGGTTTTCGGCTACCGGCACGCCCAGCTGGCGGGGGATCTGAAGCACCTGCAACAGGCCCGGGGGTGGACCGGGGAGTCCACCCGCGAGATGACGATCGCGGTGACCGGAGCGACGGGTGCGGTGGGCACACAGCTGTGCGCGCTCCTTCAGCTGGCGGGTCACCGGGTGATCCGGCTGAGCCGGAACCCGCAGCCGCTAATCGATGAGGCGAATGCGCGTCCCGGCGGGGCGGCGGTGCATTACCGGACATGGGATCCGGAGCACCCGGCCGAGGACCTGCTGGCCGACGTGGATGCGGTGGTGCACCTGGCTGGCAGTTCGATCGCGGGCAGGTTCACGGAGGAGCACCTGGCAAAGGTCGCGGGCTCGAGGATCGAGCCGACCCGGAAGCTCGCGGAGCTGGCGGCACGCACCGGCCAGGTGCATACCTTCGTGTCTGCCTCGGCGGTGGGCTTCTACGGGGCCGATGCCTCGGAACCGGTCGATGAGACCGCCCCGGCGGATGAGAATTCGACGCTGGGCCGGATCGTTCGGGACTGGGAGGCCGCGACGGAGCCCGCGGTGGCTGCCGGGCTGCGCGTCGTGCAGGTACGCACCGGCCTGGTCATGGCTGCGGGCACCGCACTGCTGGATCTGCTGACCGCGCAGGCCAAGCTGGGCGGCGGGGCGCTCGGCAGCGGGCGACAGTTCTTCCCGTGGATCGCGATGAATGACCTGGTGGATATCTACCACCGGGCGCTGACCGACCCGATGCTGCACGGGCCCGTCAACGCGGTGGCGCCAGGGATCGTGCG
Organism: Corynebacterium urealyticum; assembly: GCA_020741275.1. Taxonomy (GTDB): domain Bacteria; phylum Actinomycetota; class Actinomycetes; order Mycobacteriales; family Mycobacteriaceae; genus Corynebacterium; species Corynebacterium urealyticum_A. The sequence goes on along the minus strand of DYZK01000056.1, from coordinate 2,948 downwards.
CAACCGGGAGTTCATGGCCACGCTGGCGGAAGTGGGCGGAAACCCCCTGCTTCCGCGGAGCCTGCGAGGCACATTGCAGGTGCCGGTCCCGGCGGCCGGCCCCCGGCTGCTGCTGGGCGAAGATGGTGCCGCGGAGCTGGCGCTGGCTGACCAGAACGTCCGCCCCGTCGTGCTGGCCGATATGGGGCACGAGTTCCGCACCCCGGAATTGGCCGACGCGCTGCGGCACGAGTTGGGGAAGAACCCGGCGAGCGCACTACAGTCGTAGGTTATGAGCGCTACGGATTCTGCTTTCGCTGCCGCACCGGCTGTCCGGTCGGCTCTGCTGTTCCTTTCCTTCGGCGGGCCCGAGAAGTCGGAGGATGTGATCCCATTCCTGGAGAACGTGACCCGCGGCCGGGGCATCCCCCGCGAGCGGCTGGAGAAGGTCGGGGAGCACTATTACGCCCTGGGCGGGCGCTCCCCCATCAATGACCAGAACAAGCAGATCATCGCGAATATCGAGGCCGAGCTGGCCACCCGTGGCGTGGACCTGCCCGTGTACTTCGGCAACCGCAACTGGGAGCCGTATGTCGAGGACACGATGGTTGAGCTAGCGCGCGAGGGCTTCGACACGGTGTATGTGTTCGTCACCAGCGCTTGGGGCGGCTACTCGGGCTGTGGGCAATACAACGAGGACATCCGCCGCGCCCTGAACGCGGTGCACGAGGCAGGGCTGGAGGCACCCCGGGTGCAGCGTCTGCCGCACTTCCACGATCACCCGGCGTTCGTCGCCGCCTTCGCCGCTGCGGTGGACGCGGCACGCGCGGAGCTTCCCGCTTCCGTTCAGGACGACGCCGACCTGGTGTTTACCGCGCACTCCGTGCCCAATAAGGCGGACGATACCGGTGGGCCGCGCAGCTACGGGGGCAACCTGTACTCCGAGCAGGTACTCAATGCGTCCCGACTGATCCAGGAGGCCTCGAGCTTCGCGGGCCAGCCGGGTTCGGGCGCGCCCCTGGGGTGGACGGGCCAGCTGGCGGCGGGCAAGCCGGTGGGTGGCCGCGGGGATGGCCCGGCTCACACGGGCGAGACCGCGGGCGTGGACCTTGGCGTGGGCACTCCTTATGACGTGGAGCTGGTGTGGCAGTCCCGCTCCGGCTCGCCGCACATCCCGTGGCTGGAGCCGGATGTGTGCGATCACCTCGAGGCGCGCGTGGCGGCGGGTAATAAGCGCCCGATCGTGCTGTGCCCGGTGGGCTTCATCACCGACCACGTAGAGGTTCTGTGGGACCTGGACACGGAGGTTCGTGAGGTCGCGGAGGAGCACGGGGTGCCCTTCGTGCGGGCAGCGACGCCGGGCCTGGATTTCAGCTTCGCCAGCATGATCGTGGATCTGGTCGCGGAGGTCGCCGACCGGGAGCTGCCGGTTGCCGAGTTCACCGAGTCGCAGCGTGCAGCTGCGGAGCTGGTGAAGAAGTTGGGGACGGTGCCGAACTTCGGTGGCACCTGCGACGGGGCCCCTTGCGCACCGGGTTGCTGCGGGGCCCAGCGTTAAACACGGTTCGGGTACTCCCTGTTCGCCGGGTGGTGGGAGAGGCTAGCATCGGGAAGGTCAAGTTTTCCCAACCGTCATGAAAGGGTCGTGACGCACGAGATGGCGAATCCCTATAACCAAGACCCCACCGACCCGGCTGCGGGTCCGGCCGCGACCGGGCCTGCGAACGCTGATCGCGCCGCGACAACTGACAGCGCCGCCGCAACCGACGGCAACGCTGCGGTAAACGGGGACGTCCCAGCCGGCAACGCCGCCGCACAGAGCCCCGCCAGCGACGTCGCCGCGCAGGGCACCGTTGCAGACGACACCGTCACACACGGCGCTACCCCGGTGAACGGCGCGGTTCCTGCGGAAGGCACCGCGGACAGCGCCGTCCCTGGCGAAGAACAGGGGCAGAAGAAGCCCGCGGGGCCGATGGCGCTATCCATCGGCACGGCGATCATGTCGATCGCAGCCATCGCGGTGATCTTCCTGACCTTCCTGTGGCCCGCCCAGAATGCCGAACCGCAGAACATCCCGGTAGGCATCGCGGCGTCGGAAAAGACCTTCAATGAGCTCGACAGCCAGATGAAGGAGGTCGCGGACCAGAACCAGCTCACCATCCCCTTCCAGATGCAGCGCTACGAGGACGCCTCCGCCGCGCGCACCGCGGTGAAGAACAACGACGTGCAGGGCGCGCTGGTGATCTCGGATAAGCCGGATCAGGTGCAGGCACTGCTGGCGTCCGCGAACGGCCTGGAGCCCTCCCGCGCGATCGCGGAGTTCGCCCAGGAGGTCAACCAGCTGCCGGCGCAGCGCGCGCAGATCGAGGACAAGCAGCCTTCCGAGGAGGTCATGCAGGCCGCGATGGCCGGCCCGGATATCCAGGACCTGGTCCCGATGTCCGAGCAGGAGCAGCAGGGCAAGACGCTGGGGAAGATGACGCTTCCGCTGGTCTTCGCCGGTCTGCTGCTGGGGCTTGCTTCGGTGGGTCTGCTGCGCGGTGCGCAGCAGCGCGTGCTGACTCTGCTGGCGGGCTCGGTGCTCGGCGGCCTGATCGCGGCTGTGGTCACCGTTCTGACGGTGGGTTATGTGGACGGCAACCTGGTCTCCCTGTGGCTCTCCTTCACCCTGGGCATCCTGGCTGTCGCCGCTCCAGTGGCGGGCCTCGGCTCCCTGCTGGGCAGCTACGGGGCGTGGATCGGTGTGGCGATCCCGGTGCTGGCCTACCCGCTCTCCGGGGCGAACGAGCCGCGCGGGTTCCTGGGTGCGCTGGGCAGCCTCGGCGAGGCGCTGGCCCCGGGTGCTGCGACGAAGCTGAACAAGCTGCTGGTGCACTTCCCGGACGCCGCGCTGTGGCAGCCACTGCTGGTGCTGCTGGCCTGGTCGGTGCTGGGCATCGCGCTGATCGCGGTGGGTCAGCTGCGCGATG
>DYZK01000055.1 GCA_020741275.1 Corynebacterium urealyticum | reverse complement strand
GAGGAAGCAGCCCGCCATGCGCTGAGCATCGCGCAGCAGCGCACCGAGGCCGCCGATGCTTATGACGAGCAGGACGACTGGGATAACGAGGACTAAGCCCCGGCTTTCCGCATAGTTCATGAGCAGCACCGAACAGGGCACCAGCGAGCCCAACACCAGCGAGCACGGCAGCAACGAGCACGGCGCCGCGGAAAAGCCGGACCTGAGCGGACTAACCACGGCTGAGGTCGAGGAACGCACCCGGGCGGGAAGAACCAACAAGGCCACCCGCACCACGGGGCGCACGACTTGGGAGATCATCCGCGCGAACGTCTTCACCCGCATCAACGCGATGCTGGGTGTGCTGTGCGTGATCGTGTTGGCCACCGGATCCTGGATCAACGCCGCCTTCGGACTGTTGATCATCGCGAACTCCGCGGTGGGCATCATCCAGGAGCTCCGCGCGAAGCGGACCCTGGAGAACCTCAAGATCCTCTCCGAGTCCCGCCCCCGCGTCATCCGCGATGGCGAGGAACGGGAGGTCGCCCAACACGAGATCGTCGAGGGGGATTTGATCCGCGTCGGTTCCGGCGACGAGATCGTGGTCGACGGCCCGCTGCTGTCCGGCTCGCTGTCCATGGACGAATCCCAGCTCACCGGGGAGGCCGACCCGGTGCGGCACAACCCCGGCGACGAGCTGCTCTCCGGGTCCTTCGTCAAGCACGGCAGTGGGGTCTTCCGCGCCGAGAAGGTGGGCGGGGAGTCCTATGCCGCCCGCCTGGCTGCCGAGGCTAGCGACTTCTCGCTGACCGATTCGGTGCTGATGAGCGGCATCAACTCGATCCTGCGGGTGATCACCTGGCTGCTGATCCCCACCGGCCTGCTCACGATTTTCACGCAGCTGACCCGCACGGATGCCCCGATCCGGGAGTCGATCCTCTCTATGGCTGCAGCCCTGGTGCCGATGGTGCCCGAGGGCCTGGTGTTGATGACCTCCATCGCCTTCGCGGTGGGCATCGTGCGCTTGGGTAAATACAAGGCCCTGGTCAACGAGCTGGTCGCCATCGAGGGGCTCGCCCGCGTGGACACGATGTGCACGGACAAGACGGGCACGCTGACCAGCAACGAGATGGAGCTGGAGGCGGTTGTCGACGAACACGGGGACGATGCCCGCGCGGAGACGTTGCGCGACCTGCGCCGCCTCTTTGCCTCCCAGTCGGATCTGAATAACACCGCCGAGGCCATCGTCCAAGGCCTCAATGAGCTGGCCGAGCACCCAGCCGAGGGGGAGGGCTCCGGGGCCGCGGCTTTTTCCCAGCCCCAGTCTTCCCAGCCCCAGGCCTTCGAGGGCAGCGAGATCCCGTTCTCCTCGGCCTATAAATTTTCCGGCTTCCGCGTGGCGGATGGCCCGACCTTCGTGCTGGGAGCGCCCGACGTCCTCCTGGACACGGGCACCCCGGCCGCCGACGTCGCGGCGAAGGCGGAGGCCGATGGGCGCCGCGTCCTGGCCTTCGGCCGCGCGCTGGACGAGGTCGAGGACCCGGACGAGGACGGCGCGAACGTCATCGTCCCCGAGCTCGGTGACCCGGTGCTGATCGTCCTGCGGCAGAAGCTGCGCCCCGATGTGGCCGAGACCCTGGCGTACTTCGAACACGAGGGCGTGGACGTTAAAATCATCTCCGGCGATAACCCCGGCTCCGTCGCCGCGGTCGCGAAGGAGGCCACCGGCGAGCAGCTGAGCTCCATCGACGCCCGGGAGATCGCGCCGGAGGACATGGAGCACGCTGTCCTGGATTCCGAGGTCTTCGGCCGTGTGAAGCCCGAACAGAAGCAGGCGATGGTCGAAGCACTCCACGCCCACGGCCGCACCGTTGCGATGACCGGCGACGGGGTCAACGACGTGTTGGCGCTGAAGAAGGCCGACATCGGCGTGGCGATGGGCTCCGGCTCCGCCGCCACCCGCAGCGTGGCGCAGCTGGTGCTGCTCAACGACCGTTTCTCCTCGATGCCGCATGTCATCGCCGAGGGGCGCCGGGTGATCGGCAATATCGAGCGGGTGGCGAACCTCTTCCTCACGAAGACCGTCTACTCCGTGGTGCTGGCGATGGTCGTTGCGGTGGCGGGTGTGACCTTCCCCTTCCAGCCGATCCATGTGACGATCACGGGCTGGTTCACCATCGGCATCCCCGCGTTCATCCTTTCCCTGGCGCCGAATACGGAGCGCCCGCGGGATGGTTTCGTCCGCCGCGTGCTCTCGCTTGCGATCCCGGGTGGGGCGATCGTGGGCCTGGGCTCGGTGATCATGTGGCTGGTGATCTACCCAGGTGATGGGGCGAGTGAGATTGAGCAGCAGCAGGCGGGCACGGCGGTGTTGCTGGCGTTGATCATCATGGGGCTGTGGGTGCTGAACATCGTGGCCCGCCCGCTGAATCCGTGGAAGTGGGCGCTGTGGTCCGGCTGCATCGGCGGCTACCTGGTGGTCTTCCTGATCGCCCCGATCCGCGAGATCGTGCTGCTGGATATCGGCAATACCCGCCTGATGATCGCCGGCGCGGTGGTGGGGCTGTGTGGTGCCGTGGTGATCGAGTTTTCCCAGTTCCTGGCCCGCCGTTTCCTCCTCCACCAGGATTAAGGACGTCGCGAGCCACGCTGGTGATCGGCGCTAGCTGATCCGGTTGGCTCGGCCGGAATGCGCGGTGCTGGGGAGGGGCTGGGCAATGTAAAAACGTCGCCTGCCGGGGCCGTGGCTGGCCCAGGTGGCGACGTCCTAAATGGGAGAGTGAGTAGCTAGAAGCAGTGCTCCTCGGCGGGGAAGGTGCCCTCGGCGACCTCGCGCTTATAGGAGGCGGCGGCATCCGTCAGGGACGCGCCGACCTGGGCCCACTGCTTGGCGAACTTCGGGCGGTGACCATTTTCTGGCAGGGCGACCATGTCGTGCCAGACCAGCACCTGGGCGTCGGTGTCCGGGCCCGCGCCAATACCGATGGTGGGGATGGGGAACTGCTCGGTGGCCTGCTTCGCGACGTCCGCGGGCACCATCTCCAGCACGACCATCTCGGCACCCGCCTCGGTGACGGCGGCCATGTCATCCAGCAGCTGGGCGGCGGAATCCCCGCGGCCCTGGACCTTGAAGCCGGAGAGCTGGTTGACGGACTGCGGGGTGAAGCCGATGTGCGCGCAGACCGGGATGCCGGCCTCGGTCAGCGCCTTGATGCGGGGAGCCATGCGGCGACCGCCCTCGATCTTGATCATCGCGGCACCGGAGCGGCGCATCATCTCGGCGGCACTCTTCACGCACTGCTCGTCGGAGGCTTCGTAGGTGCCGAAGGGCAGGTCGGCAATGACCAGCGCGTTGCCGGCGCCGCGGACCACACCGGCGGCGAGGAAGATCATCTCCTCCAGGCTGACCTGCTGGGTCTGGTCGTAACCGAAGACCACGTTGGCCGCGGAGTCTCCGACCAGGAGGCATTCCACTCCCGCCTCGGCGAAGGCGGCGGCGGTGGAGTAGTCATACGCGGTGAGCATCGCCCATTTCTCGCCGCTGGCCTTGCGTGCCTTGAGGTCGGAGATGCGAACTTGCTTGGTGGGAACCATGTACCCACGCGGGGAATCCTGTCGAGCCATGAATGTGATTGTGCCAGAAGCACCCTGGGCGTGTCCGGGCTAGTGCCTAAGATGGGGGACTATGAGCAGCCAACAGGAATTCGTCCTCCGTACCCTTGAAGAACGCGATATCCGCTTCGTCCGCCTCTGGTTCACTGACATTCAGGGCTACCTGAAGTCCGTGGCCGTGGCTCCCGCCGAGCTGGAGGGGGCGTTCGCGGAGGGGATCGGTTTCGATGGTTCCGCGATCGAGGGCTTCTCGCGGGCCTTCGAGGCGGACACGATCGCCCAGCCGGATCCCTCGACCTTCCAGATCCTTCCCTTCGGTGCGGAGCAGGACGGCTACCTTTCCGCCCGCATGTTTTGCGACATCACGATGCCGGATTGGCAGCCCTCCTGGGCGGACCCGCGGCAGGTGTTGCGCCGCCAGCTCGCGAAGGCTGCGGAGGACGGTTTTAGCTGCAACGTCCACCCGGAGATCGAGTTCTTCCTGGTGAAGTCCATCGACACCGACGGCCAGCCGCCGGTGCCCGCCGATAATGGCGGCTACTTTGACCAGGCCGTGACGGATAATGCGCCGAACTTTAGGGCCGAGGCGATTAACTCCCTGGAGCGGATGGGCATCCCGGTAGAGTTCTCCCACCACGAGAACGGCCCGGGCCAGCAGGAGATCGACCTGCGCTTCGCGGATGCGCTCACGATGGCGGACCACGTGATGACCTTCCGCTACCTGATCAAGCAGGTTGCGCGGCGCAACGGGGTGCGGGCGACCTTCATGCCCAAGCCTTTTAGCCAGTACCCGGGCAGCGCAATGCACACCCACATCTCCCTGTTCGAGGGGGAGGATAACGCCTTCCACGACCCGGACGACGAGTTCCGGCTCTCGGGCACCGCGAAGAGCTTCATCGCGGGCATCCTGGAGCACGCCCCGGAGTTCACCGCGGTGACGAACCAGTGGGTGAACTCCTATAAGCGCCTCTCCTATGGCGAGGAAGCACCGCGGGCGGCGAGCTGGGGCGCGTCCAACCGCTCGGCCATGGTGCGCATCCCGATGTACACGCAGCACAAGGCGGCCACGCGCCGGGTGGAGATCCGCTCCCCGGACTCCGCGATGAACCCCTACCTGGGATACGCGGTGATGCTGGCCGCAGGCCTGAAGGGCATCCGCGAGGGCTACGAGCTGCCCGCCCCGGCGGAGGAGGATGTGTCCCTGATGACGCGCCGGGAGCGCATCGCAGCGGGCTTCAAGGATCTTCCGACGGACCTGGATTATGCGCTGCGGAAGATGGAGCGTTCGGAGATGGTGGCCGAGGCACTCGGCGAGCACGTCTTCGAGTTCTTCCTGCGCAATAAGTGGCAGGAATGGCACGCCTACCAGTCGCAGATTTCCCCGTGGGAGCTGCGCCACCACCTGGAGTTCTAGGCCCCGGGCTTGTCGCCTGGTTCTGGCTCGGCCATATGGCGCAACCTCCGGTTCCACGGTGAGCCCGATGAGTACGCACACCGCCCGCCGTCATCGACGTTTAGTGAAGAAGTGAGTGTTCTATGACTAGGTCGCAGGGGCATCCCCGCACCTCCCGTTCCGACGTCCCGTCCCCGCGGGTGCTGGGGCTGCGCCGCGAGCGTGCGGTGGAGGACCTGGAGATGCTGGGCTGGACCGGGCCGGAGCACACCTCCCTGTTGTGGACGCTCGCGGCCGCCGGCAGCCCGGACCTGGCGCTGAATAACTTCGTGCGGCTGGTCGAAGCGCTCCGGGCGGCGGAGGAAGCCGGCGACCTGCCGGAGCCCGGCGCGGCGCACCCGGAGTCCGTGGCCGCTGCTGCAGCGGCGCAGGACGGGGTTGATGCGGGGCAGGGCAGTGGTGCTAGCCAGCAGGACGCAGCGCAGGCCGATGCCTCCCAGGTGGACCCCGCAGCAGCCGTGCCGGTAGGCCAGGTCGCCCAGTTCGCGGACGCGAAGGCCACCACCCTGCTTGCGGCGGTGGAGGAGAATCCCAACTTCCGGCGCCGCATCTTCGCCCTGCTCGGGGCCAGCACCGCGCTGGGTGATCACGTGGTGGCGAACCCCGGCACCTGGGTGGATCTGGCCGCCCCGATGCCCAGCCGCCAGGAGATGATGGACGCGATGCTCGCCGCGGTGGGGGCCACGCCGGTCGAGGGGGCCGGGGAGCTGACCTTCAAGGCGGCGATCACCGGCAGCGAAGCGGACTCGGCGCTGATGGTGGCCTACCGAAACCTGCTGGCCAGGGTGGCGGCCATCGACTTGGCGTCCACGATGGTGGAGCGCGGCCACACCCCGCCGAAGCCCCTGGGCTTCGAGGCCCTATCCCTGGCACTCACGGATGCGGCGGACGCAGGGCTGACCGCGGCACTCGCGGTTGCCTGCAGCATGGTCTACGGCAAGCCGGGGGCGGAGAACGAGAAGCAACCCGCCCGGCTGGCGGTGCTGGCGATGGGTAAGTGCGGTGCCCAGGAGCTGAACTACATCTCGGACGTGGACGTCATCTTCGTCGCCGAACCTGCGGACGCCCGCGCGATGCGTTGGGCGGGCGAGTTCATCAACATCGGCAGCCGCGTGTTCTTCGAGGTCGATGCAGCACTCCGGCCGGAGGGCAAGCGCGGTGCGTTGGTGCGCACCCTGGATTCCCACGTGAACTACTACCGGCGCTGGGCGAAGACCTGGGAGTTCCAGGCTCTGCTGAAGGCCCGCCCGATGAGCGGGGATCTGGAACTTGGTAGGGACTACTGCGAGGCCATCTCCCCGATGGTGTGGTCGGCGGCCGAGCGCGAGGACTTCGTCCCTGACGTGCAGGCCATGCGCCGCCGCGTCATCGAGAACGTGCCCACAGACCTCCGCGCGCGGGAGCTGAAGCTCGGGGAGGGCGGCCTCCGCGACGTGGAGTTCGCCGTCCAGCTCCTGCAGCTCGTCCACGGTCGCACCGACGAGAACCTGCGCGTCTCAGCCACGGTCGCGGCTCTGCGCCAGCTCGTGGACGGCGGCTATGTGGGCCGCGAGGACGGCCAGGTGCTGATCCGTTGCTACGAGTTCATGCGTCTGCTGGAGCACCGCCTGCAGCTGCACCGGCTGAAGCGCACCCATACCCTCCCGGAGGAGGATGACACCCAGGAGCGCCGCTGGCTGGCCAAGACCTCCGGTCGCGTGCGTTCCAGGGATTCCTCAGGGGCTCAGCGTTCCCTGGTGGAGCAGCTGGAGCTGGACGTTCGCCAGTCCGCGCTGCAGATCCAGAACCTGCACCGGAAGCTGTTCTACCGCCCGCTGCTCTCCTCTGTGGTGGGGATGGACGCCGACGCCGTCCGCCTGTCCCCGGAGGCGGCGAAGCGCCAGCTGGCTGCGTTGGGTTACGAAAGCCCGCAGCGTGCCTTCGAGCACCTTCGCGCACTGGCCGATGGCACGACCCGCAAGCACAAACTGCAAGCGATCATTCTGCCCAGCCTGCTGGAGTGGCTGTCTGCGACGGTCGACCCGGATGCCGGGTTGTTGGCCTACCGGAAGCTCTCTGAGGCGGCGATGGATCGCTCCTGGTTCCTGCGCCTGCTGCGTGACGAGAACATCGTGGGCAAGCGCCTGATGTTCCTGCTGGGAACCTCGCCCTTCCTGGCGGACCTGCTGCTGAACTCCATTGATTCGGTCAAGCTGCTCTCGGATGGGGCGATGGGGCCGAAGTTGCTGGATCAGGAGCCTGCGGTGGTGACGCACTCCTTGGTGGCTGCGGCGAGCCGGCAGCGGGATCCGGATAAGGCGATCGGCGTGGCCCGCGCGCTGCGCCGGGCGGAGCTCTCCCGCATCGCGGCCGCCGATCTGCTGGGCCTGATGAGCGTGGAGGAGGTGTGCGAGTCCCTGTCCTGGGTCTGGGATGCGGTGCTGGAGGCGGCCCTGCAGACGGAGATCCGGGCCTGGGAGGATGAGCACCAGACCAACGCCCCGGCCACGATCTCGGTGATCGGGATGGGCCGCTTGGGTGGCGCGGAGCTGGGCTATGGCTCGGACGCGGACGTCATGTTCGTCGCCGAGCCCGTCGCGCAGGACGGCGACGGTACCGAGGGCGCCGAGGGCAGGAGGGGCGACGTCGACGTCGAGAAGACTGACGTGGATAACAACGGTACGGCGAAGCAGGGGAGCAGCGCAGACTCCGCGGGCAGTGGGGCCGAGGCGGTGGATCCGCTGAAGTGGGCGATCACGATTTGTGAATCCGTGCGCCGCCGCCTGGGCAAGCCTTCGCAGGACCCGCCGCTGGAGGTGGACAGCAACCTGCGGCCGGAGGGGCGCAACGGGGCGCTGGTGCGCACCCTGGCCAGCTACAAGCGCTACTACTCCGAGTGGGGCGAGACCTGGGAGCTGCAGGCGCTGCTGCGCGCGACCTGGATCGCCGGCGATAAGAACCTTGGCATGCGCTTCCTGCGGATGATTGACCAGTTCCGCTATCCGGCGGGCGGGGCAACGGCCAAGCAGGTCAGCGAGGTTCGCCGCATGAAGGCGCGCGTGGACTCCGAGCGCCTGCCCAAGGGCGCGGATAAGAACCTGCACACCAAGCTCGGCCGCGGCGGGCTTACTGATGTGGAGTGGACCGCCCAGCTGCTCACGATGCAGCACTGCGATAAGGAGCACCTGCGCAACACCTCCACCCTCGGTGTGCTGAAGGAGATGGCAGGGGAGGAGCTGATCAGCGAGGCCGACGCCCTGACGATGCGGGAGGCGTGGATCACCGCCACGAAGGCTCGCAATGCGCTCGCTCTGGTCCGCGGCAAGCGCAAGGACCAGCTGCCGGCCTCTGGCAAGCCGCTGGCCCAGGTCGCAGCGGCGGCCGGTTGGCCCATCGAGGAGTCCCAGGAGTTCCTGGACGACTACCTGAAGAAGACGCGCCGGGCGCGCAGGGTCGTCGACCGGGTGTTCTGGGGTGAAGACATCGTCGAGGACGCCGAGGGCAGCGAGTTCGACCACATGGATCAGTTGGATTGGGGTGCGGACCACCACCCCGAGGACTCCCGGGCCTTCGGCATTGGCGACCACGTCGAACTGGACAAGGTTCTCAACGCCGACATGCTGGACCGTGATTGGGCGGCTGACCGCCGCGACGAGGTGGTGCGGGCCTTCCGCGGGCGCCGGCCGCGGCTGTAGCCCCGATGTAGCCCCCGCGTACCCCCGGATTACCTACTTCGGGGGATGCCGGGCGCCCCGATGCACCGGATCGTTCACCGTCAATTAACCCATCTGGGGGATGGAAACCTAAACTGTGCCCTGATCCCGCCCATTACCCGGGCGTTTCCCTCCCATAAACCAGCAGGAGTATTCGTGAACCGGATCCCCCTTATTGTCAGACTGATCGCGGGCATCGTGATCGGCATCGTGGTCGGCGCGATCTGCCGCTCCGCGGATGTCGAGTGGCCGATCCGCGCGTTCGCCACCTTTAACCAGATCTTCGGCACCTTCCTGAGCTTCGTGATCCCGCTGATCATCTTCGGCTTCATCGCTCCGGGCATTGGTTCCCTGGGTCGCGGCGCGGGCAAGCTGCTGGGCCTGTCCCTGGGTGTTGCCTACACCTCCACGGTCATCGCCGGTCTGCTGGCGCTGCTGACATCCTTCGGTTTGTTCCGTTTCCTGCTGGACGGCGCCCAGGGCCTGATGGAAACCGATAACCCGGAGGATGCCCTCGTCGAGGCGTATACGAGCATCGAGATCCCGCCGGTGATGGACGTCATGACCGCGCTGATCCTCGCCTTCGTCGTCGGCCTGGGAATGACCCGCCTGAGCGACCGCACGATGTACCAGCTGACGGATGATTTCCGCCAGATCATCGAGCGCCTGCTGAGCACCGTGGTGATCCCGTTGCTGCCGTTCCACGTGATGGGCGTGTTCGGCAACCTGACGTATGCCGGTGTGGTGGCGAACATCCTCGCGGTCTTCGCGAAGGTCTTCATCATGGTGCTGGTCCTGCACTGGGTCATGCTGGTCTTCCAGTACTGCATCGCCGGGGCGGTCTCCAGCAAGAACCCGTTCACGATGCTGCGCACGATGCTGCCGGCATACGTCACCGCGCTGGGCACCCAGTCCTCCGCAGCGTCCATCCCGGTCACCCTGCGCTCGGCGAAGAGCGCGGGCCTGCACCCACGCTTCGCGGACTTCCTGATCCCGCTGAATGCGAATATTCACCTGTCTGGTTCCATCATCACCATCACCGCCTGCGCGATGGCCGTCTGGTCCCTGGCGCACGGTGAGATGATCTCCTTCGGCCAGATGATCCCGGTCATCCTGGTGTTGGGCATCATGATGGTCGCCGCCCCGGGTGCTCCGGGTGGTGCGGTGATGACCGCGCTGGGCGTGCTGGAGTCCATGCTGGGCTTCGACCAGCCAATGCTGACCCTGATGATCGCCCTGTACCTGGCGCAGGATTCCTTCGGCACCGCCGCGAACGTCACCGGCGATATGGCTGTCGGCCGTGTGGTTCAGGGCCTGGCATCGCGGGTCAAGGGCATCGAGATTCCGGAAGACGATCAGGAGCTGCAGTGCGCTGGCGCTGCAGCAGCTACTGACTCTGAGGAGCGCGACGCGTAAACCGTGACTTCTGAAGCCAACAGCCCCATTCCCACCACCGTGACCCCACGGGCGGTGGGAATTTGGGTTACGGGTGTTCTCGTCTACGTCATGGCGGTGCTGGGGCGCACCTCCCTGGGCGTGGTCAGCGTGGATGCCCTCGACCAGTTCCAGATCAACGCCGGCCAGCTGGCGGTCTTCACCACCGTGCAGCTGGCGACCTACGCCTTCGCCCAGATCCCCGCGGGCCTGCTGGTGGACCGGCTGGGGCCGCGGAAGATGATGCTTTACGGGGCGGTGCTGATGGCTGTGGGCCAGGTGTTGTTGGCGTTGACGACGAGCTTCCCGGTTGCTGTCCTTGCCCGTGTGCTGGTGGGGGCGGGCGACGCCACCGCGTTCCTGTCCGTCATGCGGATCATCCCCGCCTGGTTCCCGTTGCGCACCGCACCGCTGTTCGGCCAGGCCACCGGCGCGGTGGGGCAGTTGGGGCAGTTCCTGTCTGCGGTTCCTTTCCTCGCGCTGGTGGGATCTGCGGGCTGGAGCATCGGTTTCGTGTCCCTGGGCGCGGTGGGGTTGCTCGTAGGGATTGTGGCCTTCGTCGTCGTGTGGGATACCCCGGGGGAGCTGGCGAGCGGCCGGCGTGGCGGCGTCGAAACCCAAGAGGACGGGCCGGGCGCCTCGCCGATGGTGGCGGTGAGGTACGCGCTGGGTAGCCGCACCGCCTGGCACGGCTTCTTCATCCACTGGTCGGGGCTGTCCCTGCTGGTGGTGTTCACCCTGCTGTGGGGCATGCCGATCATGACGCTGGGCATGGGCATGGATAAAGCCACCGCCGGGTGGGCGATCTCCGCCTCCACGCTCGCGATGGCGATCTGCGGGGTGCTGGTGGGCTTCCTCTCCGCCCGGCTGGGGCGGTCGCGGTGGAAGGCCATCGTGGTGGGGACGTCGCTGGGTGCGGCCGCGTGGCTGCTGTTCTTCATCTCCCCGGAGCCGCGGACAGCCGCCGCTGCGTTCGTGATGAACGTGGTGATGGGTGTGGTCTCGCCGTTGGCGAATATTGGTTTCGATTCGGTGCGCGAGGAGTGCCGGCGTGAGTTCGTGGCCACCGCGACGGGGCTGGCGAACATGGGCGGTTGGCTGGCTGGGATGGCCGCGAACCAAGCGATGGGGGTGTACCTGACGCTGGCGGCCCCGAGCGGGGAGTACACGTGGGCGGAGTTCCGCTTCGGCTGGTTCGTGGTGCTCGGAGTGTGGGCGCTGGGCTTGGTGGGAGTGGTGGCCACCCGGCCGCGTCGCTAGGCTTCAGTGGCATGTCTCGCACTGTTTCCCCTCATCCTGCCCGCCCGGCTCGCGCGCTACAGCTGACCACGCTGCTCGCCTACGTGGCCGTCGTCCTGGCGCTTACGGTGGGCAAGAGCTTCTACCAGATCGGTCTGCTGTGGAAGCCGGAGAATCAGCGGGTGCGCGAACTGTTGCTGGTGCCTTTTCAGCTGGTGAGGGAGGCCCCGACGGTCTTCGGGGTGGTCTTCGACTACGTGGGCAACGTGGCCTTCTTCGTGCCGCTGGGGATGCTGCTGGTTGTGGTGTTCTTCGGGGTACGGCGGCCGGTGTGGCGCGCGGTGTGGATCGCGGCCCTGCTGAGCCTGGGCATCGAGGTCTGCCAGTACGTGTTCGCGGTGGGGCGCACCTCCGTGGACGACTGGTGGTGCAACACGCTGGGCGCTTTCCTGGGCGCGTTCTTTGCGGTGAAGATGGGGCCGCGCTGGCACAAGGTGTGGGTGTGGCTGGCGCTGGCACTGGGTGTGGTCTTCGCGGTATTGGTGGGGTTGGGCGACCGCTTGGGGGATCCGGAGAAGGTCGTCGGCTGAGGACTTTCGGCAAGCACAACACCTGCAAGAGGGCAGTGAGTCAGGGAGTGATTCGATGAGCACGTTCACCAAGCACAATCCGGGGCGCACCGGCGCCTGGGAGGCCGCGGGGCTGGAGTGGCTGGCTGCTGCCCG
Source organism: Corynebacterium urealyticum (assembly GCA_020741275.1). Classification (GTDB taxonomy): domain Bacteria; phylum Actinomycetota; class Actinomycetes; order Mycobacteriales; family Mycobacteriaceae; genus Corynebacterium; species Corynebacterium urealyticum_A. The sequence continues at coordinate 8,405 of DYZK01000055.1, read as the reverse complement.
GGACGGTGACGGGCCCGGTGCGAAGGACGGTCACGGGGTCACCCGGGACGGTGACGGGGCCGCTGGCGCGCAGGGCGCCCGGGTGGTCGGCGTCGTGGAGCGCACTCCGGACACGATCGTGCTGGAGCGGGTGCAGGAGACGCGCCCCACCCCGGAGGCCGCGGTGGCCTTTGGCCGCGAGCTAGCCGCTACGCACGCCGCGGGTGCGCCACACTTCGGTGCCGGCCCCGTGAACGCCGCCGGTGAGCCCTGGGAGGGGAGCGGCTACCAGGGGCCGAATGAGCACCTGCTGCCGCTGCCGCTGGGGCAGTGGGAGAGTTGGGGCGAGTTCTACGCAAACCTTCTGGAGCCCCTGATCGAGCCCGCCTGGGGTGGTCTGTCGGGCGAGGACCAGCAGGCTGTCCGCGCGCTGCTGGAGCGCCTGCGCGACGGGGACTTCGACGGCCTCGGCACCCAGGTCCCGGCCCGCTGCCACGGCGACCTGTGGGCGGGCAACGTCCTGTGGAGCCCCGAGGGTGCGGTGCTCATCGACCCGGCCGCGCACGGCGGGCACCCGGAGACGGACCTGGCCGCCCTGCAGCTGTTCGGCATCGCGCACCAGGAGCGCATCCTGGGGGCGTATCAGGAGGCCGCGGGCTGGGACTCCTCCTGGCGGCAGCGCGTGCCGCTGCACCAGCTGCACCTACTTTTCCTGCACGTCGCGGTGTTTGGTGGTTCCTATGTGCGCCAGGCGATGACGGCGGTGCACCGCAGCCTCGCGCTCTAGCCGCCGTCTGGCACGTCCTACCGAGCCTGCGCCTAGCGATGTTCTGCAATGATCATGCCTGTGTTAGAAAATGGCCCCGGGACCACACGTGCTAAACTGGCAACATGATTTCTTGAGCTTTTCCCTGGCCTGCGTCCGAGGCTTATTGTCCGGCAGGCGTCATCGATTCTTTGGGATTTAGCTCATGCCTCACTTCTTTACTTCATCATCGCTTACGTCAGCTGGCTCGCACCTTCGTGTAGATGGGCTTTCTTTTTCATACGCTGATCGACGAGTCCTTACTGATATCTCATTTGTCGTGCCCGCGGGGGATCGAGTTGGGCTAATTGGAGAGAATGGTTCGGGCAAGTCAACGCTGCTCCGTGCGGTCGCTGGCGTTTTAGAACCGGATACCGGGGCGGTCACTATAAATGCGCCGCATGATGAAAAACCAACCATTGGGCTGCTTCATCAAGAGCCACCATTCTCTGCGACCGAGACTATTGAACAATCGCTGCAAACTGCGGTTGCTAAGCCACGTCGCGCGGGCTCAGAGGTCGACGCACTCGCTGTTGCCCTGGCAAATAACCCAAATGATCCGGCTATCGCGGACGCGTATGCGGGAGCCCTTGAAAAGGCCGAGCGTCTTGGAGCGTGGGAAATCGATGCGCGTATTTCCGCAGTGTTGACCGGGCTCGGTCTTGGCTACATCGACCGTGAACGGCTGACAGGTTCGCTTTCTGGTGGGCAACGGGCTCGGCTTGCTTTGGCCTGGTTACTACTGAATAAGCCGGATGTATTGCTGTTGGATGAGCCCACAAACCATCTCGACGACGCCGCGACGTCTTTTCTCGTGAGCGCTCTAAAGGAATGGCGCGGACCTTTGCTTGTTGCCAGCCATGACCGCGCCTTTCTCGACGAGGCGATTACGTCCTTGCTTGACCTTGATCCATCACCGATCCCACAGGCTGTGGTGGGCGCTGTTAATAGTGAGGGCGGGACCAGCGGTATCGGGGTCACCCGATTTACCGGGAGGTACAGCGAATATTTGGTGGAACGGGCAGCACTCCGGAAAGGATGGGAGCAGCAGTACCAGGAGGAACAGGCTGAGATCGCAAGGCTTCGTCGCGAGGTGAGCAGACAGCAGGTGGTGGGGCATTCGAATTGGCAGCCGCGCTCCGAGGTGCGCATGGCACAGAAATTTTATGCGGACCGTAATGCGCAGGTTGTGTCACGCCGCGTTAACGATGCCCGCACGCGTTTGTCCGAACTCGAAGACCGACAGGTTCGTAAACCACCGCAGGATCTTAAGTTCAAGGGAGTCCTAGCCGCCGGTGAGCCCCAGATTGGTGGCCCCGTTGAACCGGTGCTCACCGCTACGAATGCTGCGCTGGCGGAACGATTGCCAGCGACGTCATTGAGTATCAGCCGCGGCGAACATTGGCTTCTGACAGGTCCGAATGGAACCGGGAAATCTACCTTGTTGGGACTGCTTGCAGGAACTCTAGAGCCCAGCAGCGGGAGCGTCACTCGTAGTTCGGTAGACCGCATCGGGTTGCTGTCACAAGAAACTTATCTAGCTGACCCTTATGGTCGGGGCTCTTCCCGAAGTGTCCTTGAAACGTATGCCGATCTGGTTGGCAGAGATCGCGCGGCACGGACTCCACTAAGTACGTTCGGGCTTATCGCTGGATATGACTACAACCGCAAGGTGGAGGATTTGAGTGTCGGTCAGCAGCGACGCCTCGCCCTTGCAGTGATTTTGGCTGATCCACCTGAGATTTTGTTGCTGGATGAGCCAACCAACCACTTTTCCCTAAGCCTGGTGAGCTCACTTGAAGGCGCTCTAGCGGCGTACCCCGGCACCGTGGTTGTTGCGTCTCATGACCGGTGGTTGCGCAAGCGCTGGGCTGGCCATCGCCTGACGCTCCCCGGCGGGGATTAAACAATGTGGGCAGCGCGTGCCGCTGCACCTGCTGCACCTGCTCTTCCTGCACGTCGCGGTGTTCGGTGGTTCCTATGTGCGCCAGGCGGTGACGGCGGTGCACCGCAGCCTCGCGCTCTAGTCACTACCTGCAGCCCGTCATCTGTCTCCCGCTAAGCTTAAGCCCATGAGATCCACGCTCCCGCTACGGGCCATCCGGCTGCGCCACGTGCTGCGCGAGCCCAGCTCCTGGGTGCACCAGATGCCGGTCGTCGCTGATCTTCGTGAGCGTGGCCGGCTGGAGTTCCCCTCGCCGGTGACCGTGCTCTCTGGGGAAAATGGAGTGGGAAAGTCCACGCTCTTAGAAGCGCTTGCTTTGAAGCTGGGCTTCGGGGCCACCGGGGGCCGCCTGGACGACCCGTTCAAACAGGCGAGCACGGGAACCGAGTCGCCGCTGGTGCACGACCTCGTGGCGGACCTTTCGCAGCCCCTACTCCGGGGCTATTTCCTGCGCGCGGAGAGCCACCTGACCCAGGTGCTGCACAACCAGTCGCCGATGGAGGCCGCGGGCCGAAACCGACTGGAGACAGACTGGGACATCACCGCCCGCTCCCATGGGGAGTCGATCTTCGACATCTTCCACGAGTACATCGACGGCGCCGGGCTTTACCTCCTCGACGAGCCCGAGGCCGGCCTGTCCACGATCCGTCAGATGGCGCTGCTTGGCCAGATCGCGGAGGAGGCCCGCCAGGGCGCGCAGTTTGTGATCGCCACGCATTCGCCGATCCTCATGGCCTTCCCGGGCACCACGATCTACGAGATCGGCGAGCACGGCATCCGCACCACCGCGCTGGAGCAGACCGAGGCCTTTACCGCGCTCGCGGAGTTCTTCGCCGATCCCCGCGGGACCGTGGACTTCCTGCTGGGGGAGTAAGTCCTTCTTCCTTCTTAGGACGTCACTAGCCGGCCTTCCGCCGGGTATGCCGGGTCGGCGTGGTTGACCCTGGGATCTATGCCGCTCGCGTGCCGGGAACGCCGAAGCCGTGCCTTCAGCGTGGAAGGCTGAGGCTACGCAGCCTGCGCGCCGGGCTGGGAGATCCGCAGCCACCAGCGCACGGCGATGACCGCCACGAGGACGCACAGCAGGTTGCGGATCACGAGTATGCTCGCCGGGATCACTGCCGGGCCGGAGGATACCAGCCAGCCGTAGGAGATGGGGAAGACCAGGAAGCTTAGACCCGCGATGATCACGGTGAGCACCCCGAGTATGAGCGGAGCACCCTCGCTGGTGTCCAGTAGCACGTCCCGCCACCGGGAGCTCTCGCCGCGATCGTCGCGCTCGAAACTCGCGGGCATCGCCAGGCAGATCAGGGGTGCCAGCCACAGGACGTACTGCGGGGAGAAGACCTTGTTGCCGAGCAGCAGCAGGGCCACGAGCATCGTTGCCGCGGCTAGGGCGCGTTCGGTGTTCCAGCCGCCGCGGAGGAAGTGCCGCAGCGCGATGTACACGCCCAGCAGCAGGGTCAGCGCCATAACCGCGGTGGTGGCGTGCATCGCTAGCTCCACCCCGGGCCCGGTGACCTCGTAGCTCTTGGAGCTAGAGAGGTTAATCTCCCAGCGCTCGTCGATGGCGGAGAGGAAGGTAAAGGGCGTGGCGGCGATGGACTCGACCTGGAGACCGCGGACGTCCTGATACGTCAACGGGCTGATGACGCGCTCGAAGCCTTCGGTGGCGGTGGTGATCCCCACCAGTGCGGCGAGCGTGAGGGCGAAGAAGCCCAGCCGCTGCCACGTGCCGCGCGCGTTCCACCGGTCCACGAGCGCAACCGCCAGCACCCCGGGCCACAGTTTGGAGGCGGTGGCTAAGGCCAACAAGGCGCCGGCGACCCGCGGGTGGGAGACCACCACAGCCACGCCCACGCCGACCGCGAGCCCGGGGATCAGGTCCAGCCGGGTCAGCAAGATCGGCCCGATCGCGAAGCTCACGCCGACCCACGTCCACGCCCCGAGGAAACGACCCAGCCGCAGCAGATACCCGGTGAATAGCGCCCCGAGCAGGCAACAGGCGAGGGCGAAGATCAGGAAGAACGCGGTCTCGCTGCCAGGCGCCAGCACGTCCGCGATGGCCTTGACCGCGCGGATGGGCCACACGCCGACGTCCGGGTACTCACTCAACGGCGTGGGGCTGCCGCCGATGCCGACGATGTGCTCGCCGAACGGGCCAGAGAGCAGACTGCCGTTGCGGTAGTAGCTCAGGTCCTCGGTGCCCCAGCGGTAGGTGGCCACGATCCACAGCTGGAAGATATTGGCCAGCAGCCAGCAGCCCCACACCGCGATGGGGGACTGGTAGACCGGCCGCGCCGGGCGGGACGTCGCAACCGAACGCCCCGTCGTCGACGACCGACTCGCCGTGACCTTCCGACACGCCGTGACTGCCCGCGACGGCGTCGTTTTGGACGTCGTCGTTCCGGACGCTGCCCCCTCGGGCATTGCGGTGTCGGTCGCCCCGTCGGACACCGCCCCACCTGACACCGCCCCGTTGGTCGCTGCGGCGCCGGACACCGCGCTGTCGAACACTGCGTCGGACGCCGCCGCGTTGGACGCAGACGTCTCCCGCGAAGATTCGCGTCGAGGGGTGGGGTGGGGCTGTTTCACGCAGGTTAGTCTAGCCTGTTCCGGCTGGTCTCACCCCATGTCGTGACCGTGCTCTAGGATGTGGAGACGTGGACTACATTTCGACTCGTGATTCTTCCCATACCCCCGCCAAGTTCTCGGACATCCTGCTGGGTGGCCTGGCCCCGGACGGTGGCCTCTACCTGCCCGCCGAGTACCCGCAGCTGAGCGACGAGATCCTCACCGAGTGGCGCGAGCTGCTCGCGGAGAAGGGCTATGCCGCGCTGGCTGCCGAGGTACTGAAGATCTTTGTGGACGACATCCCGGCGGAGGAGCTGGAGGCCATCACGGCCCGGGCGTATACGACGAAGGCTTTTGCGCACGAGGAGATCGTCCCCGTCACGGAGCTCGAGGACGGCATGTACCTCGGCCACCTCTCTGAGGGGCCGACGGCCGCGTTTAAGGACATGGCCATGCAGCTGCTCGGCGAGCTGTTTGAGTACGAGCTGGCCCGCCGCGGCGAGACCCTGAACATCCTGGGCGCGACCAGCGGTGACACGGGCTCGGCGGCGGAGTACGCGATGCGTGGCCGCCAGGGGATCCGCGTGTTCATGCTGACCCCGGCCGGGCGCATGACGCCTTTCCAGCAGGCTCAGATGTTCGGTCTGGATGACCCGAATATCTTCAACATCGCCCTGGACGGGGTCTTCGATGACTGCCAGGACGTGGTGAAGGCCGTGTCCGCGGATGCGGATTTCAAGCGGGATAACCGCATCGGTGCGGTGAACTCCATCAACTGGGCGCGCTTGATGGCCCAGGTCGTGTACTACATCTCCTCCTGGCTGAAGCTGACGGAGTCGAATGACCAGAAGATCAGCTTCTCCGTGCCGACCGGCAACTTCGGCGACATCTGCGCAGGCCACATCGCCAAGCAGATGGGTCTGCCGATCGACCGCCTCATCGTCGCGACGAATGAGAACGACGTGCTGGACGAGTTCTTCCGCACCGGCGAGTACCGGGTGCGCAGCTCCGCGGAGACGCTGAAGACTTCCAGCCCGTCGATGGATATTTCCCGCGCGTCGAACTTCGAGCGCTTCGTCTTCGACCTGCTGGGGCGGGACGCCGATCGAGTGGCGGATCTGTTCGGCGTGAAGGTGCGCGAAGGTGGGTTCTCCCTGGCAGAGGATCCGACGTTCCCGGAGGCGGCTGCGAAGTACGGTTTCGCGTCCGGCACCTCCTCGCACGCGGATCGCGTGGCGACGATCCGGGATCTGCACGAGCGCCTGGGCGTGATTATTGACCCGCACACCGCGGATGGTGTGAAGGCCGCGCAGCAGTGGCGTGACCAGGTGGAGGGGCCCATCGTGGTTCTGGAGACGGCGCTGCCGGTGAAGTTCGCGGAGACCATCGAGGAGGCCATCGGGGAGGTCCCTGAGATTCCGGAGCGCTTCGCGGGGATTATGGACGCCGACCGCCACGTGGTTGATCTGCCGAACGACGCTGAGCGCGTGAAGCAGTACATCTTGGACTCCATCGCGGAGACCAAGGAAGTCGAGAACTAGGGGACTGGGCGCGGCTGCGCGGGGGCTGGGCCGGGCCCGGGGGTAGATCCCCCAGGGCCGGGAGAGTGCGGCCCTCGGCCGTGCTGCGGGGCTGGCCCTAAAGCCGGGGAGTACGAGCCTCGGTCAGGCTTGCGGGACTAGGGGTAGACCCGGATGGGCATGAGGCTGGGTTCTCTGCCGTGCTGGGCGCCCCGCTGGGCGCGGGGCTGCCCGCCGCCCCACCCGTCACGCCACCCCGTATGGTGGGGCTCGCAACTGTTTTCGCGAGCCTTGAGGAGGCGTGGCTTTGAAGATTGGTTTTCTGGGTGCCGGTGCGCTGGGCGCATACTATGGCGGCCGCATGGCCGAGACGGGTCAGGAGGTTGGCTTCGTCGCCCGCAACGAAACTCTCGAAGCGCTGCGCACCAAGGGCTTGACACTCATCGATGACAATGAGGAGACCTCGGTGGTCTCGAACGTCGCCGCGGCAGAAAACTTCGAAGAACTTGCGGAGACGATGGGTGGGCTGGACGTCATTATCAATGCGACGAAGTCCCTGCCGGGCAACGACTCCTTCCCGGACGTCTCCGGAATCAAGACCGCCGACGGCAAGCAGGTGCCGATCGTGACCCTGCACAACTCGGTGGAGGTGCCGCAGCTGGTGGCGGAGCAGTACGGCGAGGAGAATGTGATCCCGGGGATCGTGCGCGGCTACTTCGTGCACAAGGGGCCGGCGACCGCGCAGTTCCTGCCGGGGATGAAGGTGCTGAACATCGGCACTTTCGACCGTGCGCAGGATAGCCACGCTTACCGGGTGGCCTGCGAGCTCAGCGAGGCGCTGGTCAAGGCGGGTTTCAGGTCCGAGGTGTGGGATGACATCTTCGTGGAGATCTGGTCCAAGGCGATGTTTGTGACTCCGACGGGTGCGCTGGGCGCGCTGGCTCACCAGCCGCTGGGCTTCCTGCGTGAGGAGGGGGCCGAGGGGAAGCCGGGGCTGCGCAGCACCCTTGAGGGGCTGATGCGGGAGTACGAGGCGGCCGCGCGGGCGCACGGCGTGGGGCTGCCGGAGGACATCGTGGAAAAGACGATGGCGCTCACCGATAAGCAGCCGGATTCCGCGACCAGCTCGATGCAGCGCGATATCCGTGATGGGCTGCCGAATGAGCTGGATGCGCAGGTGGGCGCGGTGCGTCGCATGGCTGCGCGTGTTGGTGTGCCGACGCCGCTGCACGACATGATGCAGGGTGCGCTGGAGGGCCAGATCAAGGCGCAGGCCGAGGGCTGCCAGGGCTAGGGGCGTGCCTAGGGCGCCTCACATTTCACGACCACCATTCACCCGCCACCATTCATGTTTTTTTGCAGAGTTTGTTCCCGCCCTCTTGCGTTTTGCAGAGTTTGATGCCGGAAAATGCCCGAAAAGCGACATTAAACTCTGCAAAACGCACCTAGCGGCCCAGCCCTAAGCCAGCGAGAGCAGCATCTTCTGCAGCTGCTGCTCCTGCTGCTCATCCCGGTCCGCCTGCGTGAGGCACTTGGTCATCCCCTCAGCGATGACCAGATAACCCGCCCGGCGCACGGCGGT
>DYZK01000054.1 GCA_020741275.1 Corynebacterium urealyticum | reverse complement strand
GAACAACCACGCACACGCCGCCGCCACCAGCGCGGAGTGCACCTGCACCACCGGGCCGGCCTCGTTGGCCACCGGATCGCGGAACACACCCGCAGCCGGTACGCGCGGGATCACGACCTTCGCTATCGCCAGCGCCACCTGGCCGGAATAGATCAGCAGCACCACCGCGGCCAGCGCAGTGATCGGCGGCCAGAAGTTGATCGCTGCCAACACCGCAGCCGCGATCGTGCCGACCCGCACAGGGCCTGGCCGCCACACCAGCAGGGCGGCGACCACGCAGCCAACCAGCACGTTCACATTCAACCCAGCAGCAAAACCCAGGGCCGCTGCCACGGGCACAAAGCGCCGATCAAACAAGCTCAGCGCGGCCACCGCCACCGCAGCGAAAGCGCTAAACACCAGCGGCAACAGCACCGCGAGGTCGACCCCACCGCCCGCGGCGGCGTCGGAAAAACCAAAGTGGGACGCACCGTGGAAATCCAACGGATGCCACAACGGGGCCACGCGGAAGGCGAGCAACACCACGGCAGCAGCGACGATCCATGCTGCGTAATTGGTGCCGACGTCCCCGGATAACTCATCCGCCGCCTCCAACGGTGGGGCGGGTGGTTCGGCGGGCTTGCGGCAGTGCAAAGCCAAGGCCTCGCCCGCGTGGATGCCGGCTTCCGCGAGCGACTGCTCCGGCGCGACCACCCCGACCGCGCGGCGCAGCTCCCACAACTGGCCCGGCTCCGGGTCCACGAGATGCGGAATGAGCTCAGCGACCGGCACGTGATCCGCCACCGCGGCGTTAATCACCTTGCCCGTGCTGGGCACAGAAATGCTGATGGCAATCAAGAAATCCCCCTCAAATTTTCCCCCAATAATTCGGCCCGACCCGTGTACCCCAGCCGGGACTGAACAGAACAATAGCGGGTGGGGCGGACACGGGGGTAGCAAATTGGGGGATTTCGCCACGCGATGTCTCCACCGGGGTCTATGTTTAGGCGCACACGGCCATTGAGCTACCTCGTGCGGCGCATTCGCGCTGGGGACACGGGGTAGGGGGAGTGCCAGCAACCTGCGGGGGCAGGGGCGCGATTGGCCGGTTGAGGGGTTCAACACAAGGGGGGAAAACCGCGGTGAAAGCGCAATCACCACCAACTTTGCCGAAGGAAAAACAGCCCTTCGTCCGCATACTCATGCCCGCGATCATGCTGGTCGCAGTGCTGGGGATGGTCGCGGCGATGGTGATGTCCGGGGCAGGGCGTTCGCCCATGACGTTCATCTTTCCGCTGATGATGCTGGGTTCGATGGCGATGATGTTCCAGTCCGGCACGGACGTCAACGAGGTCCGTAGGGGGTTCCACCGGCACCTGGACGCGCTGTCCGATTCGGTCAAGAAAGCCCGGCGCGAGCAGCTGATTCGCATGAACCGGGAGCATCCGCACCCGGGCACGCTGTGGAATCACATCCATGCCGGCGAGCTGCCGAGCGCGGCACCTGGGGTGGTGCGCATCGGGGTGGCGGTACAGGCGCCGGATGATCCGCTGGAGATCCCGGTCAACGCCCCGCCGGAAGACCTGGAGCCGGTGAGCGCGATGAGCCTGCGCGACCTGGCGCTACGCACCGCGACGATCGAGGCGCCGGTGGCGGTGGACGTGCGCGCATTCCCGTATGTCGCGATCGTCGGCGACGGGGCGGCGGGGTTGGCGCGTGCGATGCAGGCGCAGCTGGTCGCCCAGCCACCGGAGGACGTCGGCGTGCGCGGGCCGCATGATCAGTGGCTGCCCCACGATGGGGCGGTGCGGGTGAACTTCTGCACGGGCGCGGACCCGGTCACGTTGAACTCGGTGGTGGTGGAGCCAAGCAGCGAGTGGGTGGATGCCGCGCAGAGCCAGGGGTTGTACTTGCACGTCGCGGGGGCTGAGGAGGGCTTCGCGATGAGCGCGTGGACCGTGGACGGTTGGGCGCCGTTCGGGCTGGCGGACCAGCTCAGCGACGTGGAGCTGGCGATGGTGTGCCGGGCGCGCTCCCAGGTGACCTCGGGGACGAGCCTGCTGGAGCTGCCGGGCGGGGACCTGCGCGCCCCGATTGGTTTCTCGGGTGCGCCGGTGTACCTGGACATCAAAGAGTCCGCGCTGGGCGGGATCGGCCCACACGGCCTGTGCATCGGCGCGACGGGCTCGGGTAAATCCGAACTGCTGAAATCCGTGGTGGTCAGCTTTGCGCACAATCACAGCCCGGAGGAGCTGAACTTCATCCTCGTGGACTTCAAGGGCGGTGCGGCATTCCTGGGGTTGGACAAGCTGCCACACACCTCCGCTGTGATCACCAACCTGGTGGACGAAGCGGGCCTGGTTGATCGCATGCAAGACTCGCTGCTCGGTGAGATGCACCGGAGGCAGGAGCGGCTCCGGGCGGCGGGGATGCCCACGGCCCTGGAGTTCAACGAGGCCTTTCCGGGCCAGATGCCGGCGCTGTTCATCATCGTGGATGAGTTTTCTGAGCTGTTGCAGAACCGGCCAGAGTTCGCTGAGGTTTTCGCCGCGATCGGGCGGCTGGGCCGCAGCCTGCGGATGCACCTGCTGCTGGCCAGCCAGCGTTTCGAGGAGGGAAGGCTGCGCGGCCTGGAATCCCACCTGAGCTACCGGATCGCGCTGCGGACCTTCTCGGCCGTGGAGTCACGAGCACTGATCGGCTCCACCGCGGCTTTCGAGTTGCCCGCGAACCCGGGCGCAGCGATCCTCTCGGCCCACGACACGGTGCGTTTCCACAGCGCCTACGTGTCTGGCCCAGAGCTGCCCCGTGACCAGCGGCTGATCCAGGAGCTCGGCAGCGAGGTGGAGTCCACGACCACCACCCTGCAGCTGGTGGTGGACCGGCTACAGGGGCCGAATAAGAACCCGATCTGGCTGCCACCACTACCCACGATGCTGCCAGCCCACGAGGTGCTGGCGGACGCGGGTGCTGGCACGCCGGAAGGTCGAGCCGGGAACACCGGGACGGGGACCGCAGCGGGCACGGCAGCGGCGTCGTCGTCGGTAAAGGTGGAACCGCTAACGGCGGCGATCGGGCTGGAGGACCTGCCGTTCGAAGGGGTGCAGCGGACCTACCGGATGGACCTAAACCGGCGGCACTGGGCGATCGTTGGCCAACCACGGACGGGCAAGACGATGGCGGTGCGCGCGCTGGTGCTCGCACTCGGGCTGAGCAGCCCGGGCGTGCCGATCTACATTTTCGACCCCGGTGGTTCGCTGCGCGATCTGGCGCGATTGCCACAGGTCGCGGCGGTGGTTGGCCCGGAGCACGCGGGGCGCCTGCTGGACGAGGTGGACCTGGTGGAAGGACCGCGCGTGCTGATCGTTGACGGGCTGGACCAACTCACCGCGATTGGGGAGGAGGAGCAGCGGCTCATCCAGCTAGCCACCAGTGGGCTGGAACGCGGCCTGCACGTGGTGGTCACGGCGCTGCGCTGGAACTTCCGGCCCTCGCTGCGTGACGTGCTGACCGGGCACGTCGAGATGAAGATGACCGCGCTGGACGCCGAGTTCCGAGACGCGCAGAAGTCCCTGCCCGACGTGCCGGGGCGGGGCGTGTCGCACAACGGCAAACACATCCAGGTGGCATTCTGCGCTGCCCAGGACGTGGAGCACGTGCGCAAAGTCAGCGTGGCCCGGGGTGAGCAGGACGTCGCGATGCGGGTGCTGCCGGACCGGATCGGGCTGGCGGAGCTGTTGGACGGCGTGCCGGGTTATGGATCCGCGCCGGGCGTGGACGCCGGTGCAAGCGGTGCTGGCACGGGGACAGCTACGGCTGGCAGGCACGCTGCGGTGGACTCAACTGGGTTGGACTCAACTGGGGAGGTCGCAGCGGGTACAGCAGCGATGGGCGCGCAAGCCCCGGTGGTGCCTTTTGCACTGGGTGGGCCCCGTCTGGATGCAGTGGCCTGGGACAGTGGGGAGTTCCCACACCTGGTCGTCATCGGTCAGGCCGGGGCGGGCGCGACCAGCGCCCTGCGCACAGTGGCCGCCAGCATCGATCAGCTGCCCGAGGGGCGCGCAGAAGTGCTGGCCACCGACACCCGGCGCGGCCTGCTCGGCAGCCCCGGTTACCTGGGCGCGGAGCAGTTCCGCCAGCGCCTCGCCGAATGGATCGACGTGCTGCACTCCCGCGTACCGAAGGACGTCTCCGTCGAGCAACTACGGGACCGTTCCTGGTGGTCCGGGCCGGAGCTAGTCCTCATCGTTGATGATTCGGACAACGACCCCGGCCTTGACGCCCTGGTGCCTTTGCTGCCCTACGCCGCGGACATTGGTCTGCACCTGGTGCTCGCCCGTCGTTCGGGGCAGTTCGCCCGCTCGGCCTTCCAGCCACTCATGCAGGCAATGCGTGACCACAGTGCGTGGTTGCTGCTCTCCGCTCCGCGTGAGGACGGTCCGATCGCAGGCCAGAAACTGTGCCGACGCCAACCCGGCCGCGGCGTGTACGTCCACGCGGAATCCTGGCTGGTCCAGGTCGCAGAGGCGGAGGGTTCTGCATCGGCCAAACCAGTCGGAGCACATGAACACACCGGAACCGGCGCCACGGGTGCGTCCGAGAAGGAGGAGGAGCGATGAATCCGAGTGCAACCAAACCCCCGATTCCCTCGATGGGGCTGCTCGCAGAGGCCGTTGCCCGGTACGAGTCGGGGCTGCTGGTCCACGGTGATCAGGTCACGGACCTACTCACGGGGTTCAGCCTCACGATGCCTCCCATCACTGGGCCCGATACGGCCAGCACACTCGCGTTCCGTGGCAGCGGGATTGACCTGCAGGAGCTGGACGACCTCACCGAACTGGTCACCCAGGTGATGCAGCAGCGCATGAATAGCCCACACGCTGCGGGGCTGGATTCCGGCATCCCGCGGGACCACTTCCCCTATGGAGTGGGTGAGTCCGAGCCGGATGTCCTGGTCACGGGCGGGCAAGCTGCCCCAATCGCCACCTACCTGCGTGCGGCAGGATTCCGGGCGCGGGTGGTGGACACTCAGTACGCGATGACGCTGGCCAGCAGCCTCGCGGTGGCGCAGCAGGAGTTGCTGGCGCTGAGCCCGGAAGAACCGGTGGGCGCAGGTGGCGGGGCCGCGGGTGTCGCCGGAGGTGGCGTGGATGCGGGGAACCACACGCACACAGAAGTGGCCGGCCACAGCGTGCCCGCGCCGGGTGTGCCTCCAGGAGAAGAAGACCGGAAGACGCCCAACAGGGTGCTGTCGTGGGACCTGTCGGGCTCGCAGGACAAGGCCGGGCCAACTCGGCCCGCGGTGAACCGTGGGGGAGCGGGTGCGGCAACGCCGCGGAAACTCCCACTGGGAGCCAGCCCGGTGGCCACGGCCTTCGTCGCGATCATCATCGTGGCCGGAGCAATGGCCGCCGGGCTCGCGCTGGACGCTACCGGTGGTGCCGGGGAAGAGACCCAGGCAGTCGCGAATGCCGAGGACGGTGACGGTGCCGCCGGGGAAGCCGGACCGGGCGCCGGGGAGAGCGCCGGCGGGGAAGACCCCGGGGAAGCGGACGCGGATCGCCTCCGCCAGCCAGAGACCCCGCCGCCATTCACCCCGCCGCCGAACCGGCCGGGCATGCAGGACCCGAAGATCAACGGCAAAGATGCCGACCACCGCGTCGCTGCGAGGGCGGACGTCCCCGTGACAGCGGACTGGCCGAAGGGCTGGAACCTCGCCGAAGCCACTCCGCAGCGGGAGACCTATCGGTCTGAGAAGGACACCGGCATGCGCGTGCTGCTCGCGGCCAAACCCGCACCACTGAAGAGCCAGGCCGAACTGGACAAGGCCGTGCTCAAAGCGTTGCGGGACGCGCCGGGCACGAAGGTCGCCAGTGAATCCCCGGTCAGCTACCGGGAGAAGTACCCGGACTCCGAAACGCTCTGGTACGTCCGGCTCGTGGATGGCCACCAGGTATCCATCGGCTGCCAATACCGGGAACCCAACCCGGTGCGCTCCCGGGTCTGCGATCAGGTGGTGGACTCGGCCCGGCCAGAGAAGTAGTGGCCAGAGCTGCGCCGGGGTGAGGAGCCGGTGCCATGTCGGGGCGAGGCGCCGGTGCCCATCCCGTCGCGCCGGACCGGTCCTATGGCCGAGTCGAGACCGCACCGGGGCCGCTTCGGTAGGGTGCAGGCAGAAGTGGTGCTCAGTAACAGCGCCACAGGCACGGCTGGGAAGAGCGGAGGTGAACGTGGTGGCGTCCCCGGAGAACATCCTGCTGCACCTGGCGGAAGAACAAGAAGCACAGGTCCGCGAGATCTTCGCCGGGCTCGAACAGCGGGGCCTTCCCACGCAGCACCAAACCCCGCACATCACCATCACCTTCGCCCCGCGCATGGAAGAACCCGTCGTGGACCTGGCCGAAGAGCTCCTCGCACCACTGATGCCCGCCACCCTGCAGCGGATGGGCACGGTCGTGTTCGGCACCCGGCGCAAGCAGACCGTCGCGTGGCTGCTGGAAGCCAGCGACGAACTCGAAACCGCGGCGCGGGCGATCAGCACCGCGAACCCGGAGGGGCGCGGCCCGCGCTGGATCCCGCACCTGACGATGGGGCTGCGCCTGCCGCGGGCCATCGTCCCGGACTACATCCGCGCCCTCGATGAACTCAGCCCGCCGGAACTTCGCCAGCTCACCGCGGCAGAAGCCGGCCTCCGCGTGCCGAGCACGGACCAGTTCTTCCGCTTCTAGTCTTCCGCCTTTTGTTGGCCCATTAGGCTCCTCGATACCGTGGCCGCTACCCCCGGAGCTGGTTAATCCTCCAGGCGGTTACGCCTTGCGCTTGAACACCAGCAGCGCGTCGCGGACGATGTCGTGCGGATACTCGTCCCACTCGATCTCCACGACGGCCACCTGCTCCAAGTGCTTAGCCAGCAACTCGGCGCAGTCCGCGATCAGTGGGGTCAGCACGCCGGCATGCTGAATATCGGCCACGTTCCACACTACGTGCCCACCGGGAGCGAGCAGCCGCGCGCACTCGGCCGCCACCCCGCCCAGCTCCGCGAGGTAACGCCGATAGTCTCCAGCGCCGCTCTCATAAGCCTCCAGCGGATCGGCTTCGTCCTCCGTCGCAGCCATGTACGGCGGGGACGTGAGCACGAGGTCCGCCGCAGGTCGCGGCCCGTTTTCTTGCGGTTTTTCCAACGACGACGCCAACATCGGCAGGATCCGGCGCGCGTCCCCCGCGGCCACGCTTGCCCCCGGTGCTAACGCACGAATCTGCGCCACCCGTTCCGGCAGCAGTTCGATGCCTCCGGCCCGCCGGCCGAGCTGTACGGCACGAATGAGGGTGGTTCCGAAGCCCGCGAAGGGATCAAAAACCAGGTCGCCCGGCGCGGAATAAGCACGGATCACGTGGTCCACGATCGCGGTGCACATGTGGACGTCCTCATCCGCGCCGGCAGGGCGGTCCACGAGGAACTCGGCGATGCTCGTCCGCAGGGGTGTGGCGGGGGCTGCCGGTGGCGCATCCAGGGGTGGGGAAGGCGTCATGACCTGCAGTTTAGCCGGACGTCCTCAAAAGACCAGCGACCGGTTCGTGGCGTTTCGGGTACCCCAGCCCCGTGCCCGCGTTGTGAGTTGGTTTTCGCCCGCGTGTGTTGCAGTCCCACCCCCGCGTTTCGCGACCAACTCTTTGTGTTTTGCAGAGTTTGAGGTCGGAAAACGGCCCAAAAGCGGCATCAAACTCTGCAAAACGCTGGGGAGGGGCGCGGAAAGCGCAGAGTTTGAAGGATTTTTTGGGAAACCGGGAACCTTTTGGGCCCGTTAGTTGTCTAATACATCTGACGGACCGATAACCGGTTCGCGAAAACATGGGGAGGGAACATGAGTTTTAGGACAGATGTCGCAACGATGACCGGGGCGGCCAGCAACGTTGACCAGGTCAACGCCAGCATCCAGGGGGAGCTGTCCCGGCTGCAGGGCATCGTCGCGGAGACTTCCGGCGTGTGGCGCGGCCAGGCGCAGGGAGCATTCCAGAACCTGATGGAGCGGTGGAACACCAGCGCCCGGGAGCTCAGCGAAGCACTGAACAGCATCTCGGAGAACATCCGGGCCAACGCGCGCTCCTTCGACGACACCGAGCTCGAGAACATGCAGGCATTCCGCTAATTCAGTGGTTGATGCGGCGGCTTCCGCAACAGGGGCCGGGCCGCACAGAGAATCCAGGGGGGATTTGAGAACAATGATCAAGTACAACTTCGGCATGATCGCGCAGACAGCCGACGATATTAACCAGACCCGGGGGCGGATCAACGGCAATCTGGAGGACCTCAAGCAGCAGCTGCAGCCACTGGTTGCGGACTGGGAAGGTGAATCTTCGGAGGCCTACCAGCAGGCGCAGCTGCGCTGGGATCGCGCGGCGGCTGAGCTCAACGAGGTGCTCGGCCAGATCAGCGTGACGGTCCGTCAGGCCAATGATCGCATGAGCCAGATCAATACCTCGGCGGCCCGCAGCTGGGCGTAGCGGACCACACCGGCCCGGTCAGCTGAAACCGGCGAATCGCCTGAAAGCTTTAACCGGCTGCGCACACACCCCGTGGGGCTTCCCTGCGGGGTGTTGTCATGCGTGGGGCGGAGTGGTGCCGTGTCCAGGGTTCCTACGAATCGCACCGCGCGCGGTCATGAAGCGCTCCGCTGGCGAGCCAGGAGGCGGGCGTAGCGACGTCGTAAATTTGGCGTATGAGCTGCGGATAGCTAGGGTGTTAAAGGTTGCATAACGTGTCCTCGGGTCTCCACCGGCCGCCGAGGATCCTTGAGCAGCGGAAGAAACTGCCTCTGAGCAGTGCCTTCCCCGCGCTCGAGCGCAGCTCTGGCTGGCAGTTCCGATTCGACCTACAGGAGTCCAACGTGACTACTTTCCACCCGAAGAGCGGTGACATTACCCGTAAGTGGTACGTCATCGACGCCACTGACGTGGTGCTGGGTCGCCTGGCCGTCACCGCAGCTGACCTGCTGCGCGGCAAGGGCAAGCCGACCTTCGCGCCGAACGTTGACTGCGGCGACAACGTCATCATCATCAACGCCGACAAGGTTCACATCTCCTCCAACAAGCGTGACCGCGAGATGCGCTACCGCCACTCTGGCTACCCAGGTGGCCTGAAGTCCATGACCCTGGGCCGTTCCCTGGAACTGAACCCAGAGCGCGTCATCGAAGAGGCTGTCCGTGGCATGATGCCGCAGAACAAGCTGTCCAACGCTTCCGTTAAGAAGCTTCGCGTCTTCGCCGGCTCCGAGCACCCATACGCTGCTCAGAAGCCAGAGACCTACGAGATCAAGCAGGTGGCACAGTAATGGCTGAGAACTTCGACAACACCGAGGCCTTCGAGAACGAGGCCGCACAGTACACCTCCACCGACGCTGCCAACGAGGAGTTCGTGGCATCCATCGGTGACTCCCTCAACGTTGAGGGCCAGGAGGCCGAAGAGGCCGCACCGGCTGCTCCGCTGTACGAGGGGCCGATCCAGACCGTTGGTCGCCGTAAGCGCGCCGTCGTCCGCGTCCGCATGGTTGAGGGCTCCGGCCAGATCACCTGCAACGGCCGCGCACTGGAGGACTACTTCCCGAACAAGCTCCACGAGCAGCTCATCAAGGACCCGCTGGTCCTGCTGGAGCGCGAGAACCAGTTCGACATCCAGGCAACCCTGACCGGCGGCGGCCCGTCCGGCCAGGCTGGTGCGATGCGTCTGGCTATCGCCCGCGCCCTGAACAAGTACAACCCGGAGGAGCGCACCCAGCTGAAGAAGGCTGGCTTCCTGACCCGCGACGCTCGTGCTGTCGAGCGTAAGAAGGCAGGTCTGCACGGTGCACGTCGTGCGCCGCAGTACTCCAAGCGCTAAACCTTCACTGGTTTTACCGCTCCAAACCCCCGCATCGGCTGTTTCGGCCGGGCGGGGGTTTCGGCGTTCCTGGGGCGGGTGCAGCCCTGGGGAGGTGCTGTTGCAGGCATTGGGGGGCAGTTGCGGGCATGGGGGCAGTTGCGGGCATCGGTGCGGCTGCAGGCATGGGACACACCCGCGGTCAACGAACGATCCGGCCTAGCCCCGGACCAACCTCAGCCCGGCAGTTGCTAGGCTGTGGAGCCACAGGTCAAAAATAACGCAAGGGGTGCGGCCCCGCACGCGCGCAATCCGCGCAAATGCGCAGGTGGCAGATAATTGCCACCAGCCGTCGAGGCCGCTGAGAACACACCCTAAGAACCTGATCTAGTTCGTACTAGCGAAGGGATGCTCGCACCATGCAACACTCCACTCTGCCCAACCCAACCCCCGCGATCCCGCGCGTGCTGTCCATCGCGGGCACCGACCCCTCAGGCGGCGCGGGCCAGACCGCGGACCTGAAGTCCATCGCCGCGGCCGGTGGCTACGGCATGTCCGTCATCACCGCCCTGCTGTCGCAGAACACCCACGGTGTGCAGGCCATCGAGGAGATCGACCACGACTTCGTCCGTAAGCAGTTCGACTCGGTCTTCGGGGACGTCACCGTCGACGCCATCAAGATCGGCATGCTCGGCGACGCAGCGACCGTTGCCCTCGTCCGCGAGGCGCTGCGCGAGAACCCGGCGCCCGTCGTCGTCCTCGACCCGGTCATGGTCTCCAGCTCTGGTCATCGCCTGCTGGAGGAGGACGCGGAGGACGCGGTGCGCGGCCTGGTTGCGGACGTGGACGTCATTACCCCGAACGTCCCCGAGCTCGCTGTCCTGACGGGGAAGGACGCCGCCACCGACTACGACGCCGCCGTCGCCCAGGCGCAGCCGCTCGCGCGGGAGAACGACACCATCGTCATCGTCAAGGGCGGACACCTCAGCGGGGAGCGGGCGGATAACGCCGTCGTGTACCCGGACGGGCGTGTGGATCGGGTGTCGACCTACCGCATCGATACGCGGAATACCCACGGCACCGGCTGCAGCCTCTCCTCGGCGCTGGCCACCCGCATGGGGCTCGGCGAGGACGCCGGGACCGCGCTGCGCTGGTCGACCCGCTGGCTGCACGAGGCGATCGAGAACGGTGAGAAGCTGCAGGTCGGCGACGGCACCGGCTTCGGCCCGGTCGACCACAGCCACCGCTCCCGACGGCTGGAGCAGGCCGCGAGCAGCGAGATCTGGCCGCACCTGCGCGGCGAGCTGCCGGAAGGGGAGGGCTATGCCGCCGCCCCGACCCCGCACCTCGAACCGGCAGGACCGCACACCCGCCGCCTGTGGGAGCTGACGGGCCAGGTGTGGCAGGAGATCATGGAGCTGCCGTTCATTCGTGGCCTGGCTTCCGGCCGGCTGGCGGAGGAGGATTTCAACTTTTACCTCGCCCAGGATGCCCTGTACCTGAACCGTTACTCGCGCGCGCTAGCGGAGCTGTCCACCAAGGCGCCGGATTCCGCGGGCCAGGTGATGTGGGCGAACTCCGCGGCCGGCTGCATCGAGGGCGAGGCAGAGCTGCACCGTTCCTGGCTGAAGGGCCGTGGGATCGAGGACGCGTCTGCGAATCCGGTGGCGCCGTCCCCGGTCACGCTCGCGTACACGAACTTCCTGGTCGCGACGGCCGCCGTGGAGCCGTATGTGTGCGGGGTCGCCGGGGTGCTGCCGTGCTTCTGGCTGTACGCGGAGATCGGGCTGGAGCTGACGCGGGCGAACCACGACGCCCACCCGTTTAAGGCCTGGCTGGATACCTACGCTGATGAGGAGTTCCTGTCTGGGGCGCGCGAGGCGATCCAGCGCACCGAGGCTGCCTTCGAGGCAGCGAGCGAGGAGGAGCGGGCGGCGGCGACGTCCGCGTATCTCAACGCAGCGGTCTACGAGCGGGAGTTCTTCGACCAGGCGGATCGCCGCTGGTAGCAGACGGCGGCGTCGGTTCTTCCCAGTAGTTAGACGACGACGTCCTAGCTGGTCGAGGCCCGTTCTCTGGTGCGCCACCGCACCCGCTCGCGCCGCAACCCGGCGGTGTCGCGGGCCTCTTGTAAGCTATTGAGCCATGGGAAGATTGTTCGGAACCGACGGTGTCCGTGGCCTTGCAAACGAGAAGCTGACCGCCCCGCTGGCTATGCGGCTGGGCGCGGCGGCGGCCCGGGTACTGACGGAAAAGAAGTCCACTGACCGCCGCCCGACCGCGATCATCGGCCGGGACCCGCGCGTGTCTGGGGAGATGCTCACCGCCGCCCTGTCCGCAGGCATGGCCGCGCAGGGGGTGGACGTGCTCGACGTGGGCGTGCTGCCCACCCCGGCCGTCGCGTTCCTGACCGACGATTATGGCTCCGACATGGGCGTGATGGTCTCCGCGAGCCACAACCCAATGCCGGATAACGGCATCAAGTTCTTCGCCATCGGCGGGCGCAAGCTCGAGGACGGGATCGAAGACGAGATCGAGCAGGAGATGGGCAAGCTCCCGGAGGAAGGCCCCACCGGCGCGGCCATCGGCCGGGTCTTCGACCAGTCCCACAGCGCACTGGACCGCTACCTGCACCACCTGCAGCAGGCGGTGCACACCCGCCTGGACGGCATCAAGGTCGTGGTGGACTGCGCCCACGGCGCGGCGTACCAGGCCGCCCCGCTGGCATACGAGGCCGCGGGCGCCGAGGTGGTTGCCGTGTCGAATAAGCCGAATGGCTACAACATCAACGACGGTGTCGGTTCCACGCACATCGACCAGCTGCAGAAGGCCGTCGTCGAGCATGGTGCGGACCTGGGCCTGGCGCACGACGGCGACGCCGACCGCTGCCTCGCCGTGGACGCGGAGGGCAACGTCGTCGATGGGGACCAGATTATGGCGATCCTCGCGCTGGCGATGAAGGACGGCGGCGAGCTGAAGCGCAACACGCTGGTCGCCACGGTGATGTCCAACCTCGGGCTGAAGCTGGCGATGGAGCGCAACGGCATCACGCTGCGGCAGACGAAGGTGGGCGACCGTTACGTGGTGGAGGACCTGCGCGCTGGGGATTACTCCCTGGGCGGCGAGCAGTCCGGCCACATCGTGATCCCGGAACACGGCACGACCGGAGATGGCCTGCTCACGGGGCTGTTCCTGATGGCGCGGATGGCGACGACGGGCAAGACGCTGGCGGAGCTGGCGTCCGCGATGCAGGTGCTGCCGCAGACGCTGATTAACGTCCCGGTGTCCAATAAGGCCGCGATCGCTGGCGACGAGCGGGTGAAGCAGGCCATCGCGAAGGCGGAGGAGGAACTCGGCGAGACCGGTCGGGTGCTGCTGCGCCCTTCCGGCACCGAGGAGCTCTTCCGCGTGATGGTGGAGGCCGCGGATTCCGCGACGGCGCGCAAGATCGCCGGACAGCTGGCTGCGGTCGTCGCCGAGGTCTAGCCGGGCGCGGACCTGGGGTCCGCGGATCGCCCACGGATTTCGGATTTTCGGGAACCTTTCGCCCCTTGGCGTTGTCTAATAGGGTGGAAGGTTTTTTGCTGCCCGGTGCCGACCACGACCGGTAGGCATCGGGCGCGATGCGCGAAGGGGGCGCGGGGGACGTGTCTGAGGGGTCGAAGTCGCTTGCGGTGGAGCCGCAGAAGCTGATCGAATACGCGGAGCTGTTGGCGCGCCACCAGCAGTCCTGGTCGCAACTTTTGGCAGGTCAGCGGCCAGACATCGCGGCCAGTGCGTTCGGGGAGGGCTTGAGCGCGCAGGGGCACCGCATCGAACGCGTGCTCGCGCAGCTGCACGAGCTGCGCCAACGCCAATCCGAGCAGGTCGCAGCGGAGGCGCGGGCGGCCTCCAAGCTCGCCCGTGATGCCGAGGACGCCGACCACAGCGCGGCAGGTGCGATCGCTGAGGTGCTCCGATGAGGCAACAGCAGCGCGTGGAGCGCGCCATCAAGCAGCTGGCTAGTTACGGTGTCCCGGTTGGCCCTGCGGAGTCCGCCGCCGGATTCACCCGCGGCCTTGACCCGGACGCCCTGCAGTCCGCCGCCCATCTTCTGTTTAGGACGCCACCGCCGGTGCTCCGGGCGGACCCGAAGGATCTTGAGGGCTGCGGTGGTGTGCAGCTGGCCCAGGCGTGTGCCGCGCAGCAGCAGTATGACCGGGGTTTGGTGCATGTTGCGGAGTCGGGCCGGGGCGCCGCGGATCTCATCGGCAACCTCTGTGAGCACACGGCCGCGGAGGTGGAGCGGATCGTCTCCCGCTTTGAGGACCAGGTGGAGCAGTCCCGCATCGCGTTGCCGGAGTGCCCGCCGGAGCTGCTGAAGGCGATGGGGGATTCAGCCCAGCGCGCGGTGTGCGAGCAGCTAGAACGCCGCAACAAGGCGCTTGGCGAGGCGGCTGATCAGCTGGTCGCGGATTGCGAAGCGGCGGTGGCCGGCGGTGAAGGGGAGGTCCAGCTCAGCACCACCGATCCGGCGGTGCTGGAGGCGGTGAACGGACAGGACGTCGGCGGTGGCCACGGTGAGCAGCTTGAGCAGGGTGGCGAGGTTAGCTCGGAGGGGCAGGACGCCACGCCGGCTCTCGGCACGGACTCACCGGAACATGATGGTCGAGGGGGCGAGGCTGCGCTGGTCGCGGAGCCGCAGCCCCAGGAAGCGCCGAGCACTGAGGGTGACACGGCAGGCTCAGGCCACGATGTTTCTGCGAATCACGGCGAAGGCAGCACCCCGACCGACAGTGGGGAGGGGCAGTCGCGCGACGACGCACCCGTCGTCGAACTGGAGACCTCCGGGGCGCTGCCGCAGGACGTCGAACCTGCCGAGGTGGCGGCCTGGAGCCCGGACATCTGGCTGGCCGAGGGCGCGGACAATGCCCAGGCAGAGCAGGCTGCCCATGCTTCCGGCGACGGCGCGATTGGTGGAATGAACGCGGAGCCAGGAGGCTCACCCGAGGTGAAACCCGCAACCACCGGGATCACCGTGGAGCGGACGTATGAGGTGGGGATTGAAAGGAGCGGGCAGTGGTAGACCGCGATAAGTACGAGGCGATCATGGGGGAATTCCTCGCCCGCATGGATGAGGCAGCGACGGCCTTCGAGCGCGAAATGTCCCAACACCGGGATACCCTGGAGAAGCTCGTGGAACGCCAAGCCCAGGCGGGGCAGGACGGAAAGAGCACTCACGGGGGCTTCGAAGCCAGCACTGCGGGTGGCCGGGAAGCCGCGGATCGGGCGGCTGGTGCCGCGGGTGTCGATAGCGAAGAGCCTGCGAGTCACCGGGCGGGGGCCGGTCATCCCGGCCCGGGACTGGCAGAGCGCGACCTCAAGCGGGCCGGCTGGTGCGTGCCCTCGAACCTCTTCGACTAGGGAAGCCTAGCGGGTTTTTCTTATACACAGCTAGCGGTCATCCAACTGCCTGAAGGTGATGTTGATCCGGCCTTCCTTCAGCCCGCAGCCGTCGGGCAGAGTCTCTGGCCTGGTCTGGGGGACGCCGTGGAAGGCCAGACGCTTCGGCCCGCCGAAGACGATGACGTCGCCGCTGATCAAGGTCACCTCGTCCCACGGTTGGTTGCGCGTCTCGGTGCTGCCGATGCGGAACAGTGCCTCATCGCCGATGGACAGCGAGACAACCGGTGCGAGCGAGTTCTCGTTGCGATCCTGGTGCATCCCCATGCTCGCGCCGGGCGGATAGTAGTTGACCAACGCCATGTCGGGCCGGAAGGTGCCCGCCCAGGCGGACAGCGTGGCGTCGTAGCGCCCAGCGCTGGTCAGTGCCTGCCGTGCGATCTCCGCGAGGTTTTCCGGGACTTGGGGCACGGGGTTCCCTGCGACGTGGGTGACGTAGCGGTACGTCGGTTCGGTCACCCACATGCGGCCCAGGTGCAGCATAAATACCTGCATGCGGCCACTTTTCAGCTGCGGGCGGCTCATGCTCAACGGGGTGCCCGCTAGTCCGCGGGCGATCTCACGGAGCTGGGAGACGACCGCGGCCTGCTGCCCAAGCTCGAGCCAGCCCGGAAGATGCACGACGCCAGGGGTGATGCGGGCGTCGTCACGCGGGAGGTCGTCGAAAAGCATAGTGCCCCAAGTCTAGGACGCCTCGGCGCCGACTTGCCCTCGCTGGGAGGAAAGCGGCTGCAAGCGAGGGACGGTGACGCTCAAAGCGTGCCCCGGGGTTAACGCCACATGTTCTTTGTGGTGGCTTTCTATCTTTCGCTTATACCCATTCCGGGTTCTCGAGGTCTACGCCATGTGCAGCGGCGACATGCTCAATCGCGTTGGCGAGCCACTGCGCCAGGCCCTCCTGCTGGCGCTCGTAGTACTCCGTGAACCGCGGGTCGGTGATGCAGCCGCGGGAGATCAGGTAGTGCTTTGCATAGCTGACCGGGAAGAACTCGCTTAACACCTCGCGGTGTTCTGAAACCAGCTGGGCGGCCTCGTCGCTATCCGCGGCGACACCATTGGCCACCGCTGCGGCGAGACGGGCGTCCACAGCGTCGAACTTTTCCTTGTGAGCGGCCCAGTCCTGCGCGCCCCAGTTGCTGGTGCGCTGCT
Source organism: Corynebacterium urealyticum (assembly GCA_020741275.1). Taxonomy (GTDB): domain Bacteria; phylum Actinomycetota; class Actinomycetes; order Mycobacteriales; family Mycobacteriaceae; genus Corynebacterium; species Corynebacterium urealyticum_A. The sequence continues at coordinate 3,620 of DYZK01000054.1, read as the reverse complement.
GGCTGATCTGCCAGTCGTCGGTGCCTTCGTATCGTTCTTTGGCCTCAGCCTGGTGCTCCGCGAAGTTCGCGTTGCCGATGATGCGGCCGATCTCACTGAGGTCTGGCTTGTTGTTTGCCATTTCTTTCTCCAATAGTTCGTCGATGGCGGTGAGCATGTCCGTGAGATGGGCGCGCTGATCGATCAGGCTTTCACGCTGCCTTCGCAGGTGCTCGATAGCGGAGGATCCGCCGGTGATCAGCTTCTTGATCTCAGCGAGCTTCATCCCAGTGGCTCGGTAAATCAGGATGTGCTGGATTCGCTCCACATCCTCAGGGGTGTAGAGACGGTAGTTAGACCAGCTTCTTTCGGTCGGTGTCACGAGGCCCTGGCTTTCCCAGTGGTGCAGAGTGCGCACTGTGACCTTCAGGGTCTCGGCTACCTCTCCGACGGTGTAGAGAGTGTTTTCTGTAGCCATGAAGCTCATTGTGCTGCCTGACGCAGCGTGAGGGTCAAGCCTTCATCGCAAATATTTTTGCGCAACAGAAAACCCGTGGTGCCCGACTCTTTACAGTCAGGCCCCACGGGTTTTAGCCTCGGTGGGCGGAACCGGGAACGGCTGCCAGCTAGCCCAGCCGGATGTTGCTCAGCGCTTCCTCAACGTCGATGTTCTCCGGCAACTCGCGGTACAGCTCCAGCTGATCCTTCACGCTCGTGTTCTTCAGCTCCGCGCGCGGGTCGCGAAAAGCCTCGTACTTCCGGGACTCATCCGCCAGCACGAAACCAGTCATCAGGCCACGCACCGTCTCCTGCGCGGCGAACTCCGGCAGCCCAGAACCCATTACCAGGCGGCGACCGTAGTTCTCGTGGAAACCAGCCTGCGAGGCCTTATCCATCCGGCGGTACACAACCTCGCCCTGCCAGTTCGCGGCCAGTCGCTCCGGGTTACCGGACGGGGCGGCGTGAATACCACCAGGGGAGAGCACCAGGCCCGGGGCGTCCACGTGCTGCGCGGCGTCGTACGGGCTCGGGTTCGCATCAGCCGGGTACACAGCCATCACACCAGCCAGGGTCGGCTTGTCCCCATAAGAATCAAAGCTGTCCTTGACGTACTCGCGGGCCGTTGCTGCCAGCACCGCTGCCGCCGCGCCCATGCCGTGACCAGCCAGGTACAGCTTCGACGGGTGCACCGTCACGTTGCCCTGACCCAGCTTCACGCCAGCCAGGATCTGCAAGGAGGTCTCCAGGTCGGAGGCGAAGCCACGGTGGTTCGGCAGCACGCCGCGCTCCGTATCGGGAGCAGCCACGGCGAAACCCCAGCTCGCAAGGTGCCGCAACGTCGCGTGGTAAGCCTTCACGCCAACCCGCCAGTCGTGCCCGAACGCGATGCCCGGGATGCCCTTGCCCTCGGCAGGGGTGTACACGCGGCCCGGGATGCCAGCGAAATTCAGATCGCCGGTGAGCACCCGGTGCGGGCCACGCTTGGCGAGCCTTGGAACGAGGTTTTTCAAACTATCAGCCACGCAACTCACACTAGTAGAAACTGCTTCCGAATGGGCCAAGCAGGCGTGTATCGTTTCCATTTATGTGCGCAATCGTTGGATACGTAGGAAAGAACCAAGCCCTGGAAATCGGGCTCGATGCACTGCGGAGGATGGAGTACCGGGGATACGATTCCGCCGGCATCGCCGTCAATAACGCAGAAGGTATCCGCGTAGAAAAAGCCGAGGGCAAGCTCAGCAACCTTGTCGAACGCATCGACATCATTGGTCGCGACACCCTGACCGGCAACACTTGCCTGGGACACACCCGCTGGGCCACCCACGGCCGCCCGAACGACGTCAACGCGCACCCGCACCTCTCCTTCGACGGCAAGGCCGCCATCGTCCACAACGGCATCATCGAGAATTTCGCCGCCCTGCGCGACGAGCTCGAGGCCCGCGGCATCGAGCTGGTCTCCGACACGGACTCCGAGGTCGCTGCCCACCTGCTCGCCATCGAATACAACGAGGGCGAGCACGCCGGGGACGTCAAGGCCTCCGCGCTCGCCGTCCTGCGCCGCCTGGAAGGTGCGTTCACCGTCCTGTTCACCCACGTTGACGCACCGGGGCTCATCGTCGCCGGTCGCCGCAACACCCCGCTGATCGTCGGGGCCGGGGAGGACGGCATGTTCCTTGGTTCGGACGTCGCCGCCTTCATCGCCCACACCAAGAACGCCGTCGAACTCGGCCAGGACAGCGCCGTCGCGATCACGGCCGATAATTACGAGATCATGGACTTCGACGGCGCCCCGGCCGAGGGCAGCCCGTTCACCATCGACTGGGACCAGGAGGCCGCCGAGAAGGACGGCTTCGACTCCTTCATGATGAAGGAAATCCACGAGCAGCCCGCCGCCGTCCGCGACACCCTGGCCGGCCGCTTCGTCGACGGCAAGGTCGTCCTCGACGAGCAGCGCCTCTCCGACGACGACCTGCGCAACATCCAGAAGGTCTACGTCGTTGCCTGTGGTTCCGCCTACCACTCCGGGCTGCTGGCGAAGTACGCCATCGAGCACTGGGCCCGCATCCCGGTCGAGATCGAGGTGGCATCCGAGTTCCGCTACCGCGACCCGGTGCTGAACCAGCAGACCCTCGTCGTCGCCGTCTCCCAGTCCGGCGAGACCGCCGACACCCTGGAGGCCGTGCGCCACGCCAAGACCCAGGGCGCGCGCGTGCTGGCGGTGTGTAACACCAACGGCTCCCAGATCCCGCGCGAATCCGATGCGGTGCTCTACACCCACGCCGGCCCGGAGATCGGCGTGGCCTCCACCAAGGCCTTCCTCGCCCAGGTGGCGGCGAACTACGTGGTTGGTCTGGCGCTCGCCCAGGCGCGCGGCACGATGTACCCCGACGAGATCGGCGACATCTACGACACGCTCGCCGAGCTGCCCACCAAGATCGAAAAGACCCTGGAGCTCGCCGAGCCGATTGAGCAGCTCGCCGAGGAGCTCGGGCCCGTGAAGACGATGCTCTTCCTGGGCCGCCACGTCGGCTTCCCGGTCGCTCTCGAGGGCGCATTGAAGCTCAAGGAGCTGGCCTATATCCACGCCGAGGGCTTCGCCGCCGGTGAGCTCAAGCACGGCCCGATCGCCCTGATTGAGGACGACCTTCCGGTGGTCGTCGTCGTCCCGTCCCCGACGGGCCGCCCGGTGCTGCACTCCAAGATTGTGTCCAATATCCAGGAGATCCGCGCCCGCGGTGCGAAGACGATCGTCATCGCGGAGGAGGGCGACGAGGCCGTGCGCCCATACGCCAACTGGCTGCTCGAGATCCCGGCCACTGGCACGCTGATGCAGCCGCTGCTGTCCACCGTCCCGCTGCAGTTTCTGGCCGCCGACATCGCCCGCCAGTGCGGCAACGAGGACATCGACAAGCCGCGCAACCTGGCTAAGTCCGTCACAGTGGAGTAGGTCTTGGGGCACTCGGCCTACTGCGCCGCTTAAACACCACCCCCCTCTCACCCCACCCCGGATTGTTGTCCGGCACCACCACCCACCACCCAGGAGCTTCGCCCCATGCCGAATTTTTTGGACGACACCCCACCCGGCGAGCTGCTAGCCGCACGCGACTGCCTGGTCGCAGCCGGGGAGGTCTGGCCCTCCC
>DYZK01000053.1 GCA_020741275.1 Corynebacterium urealyticum | reverse complement strand
AGCATGGCCGAAACACTAGACCACAGGAGGTGATGAGGTCCGTGCGTCAATACGAAGTCATGATCATCGTCGATCCTTCCCAGGATGAGCGCACCGTAGCCCCATCGTTGGACAAGTACCTGAACATTGTCCGCGAGGAAAAGGGCTCGGTCGACAAGGTTGATGTCTGGGGCAAGCGCCGCTTTGAGTACCCGATCCAGAAGAAGGAAGAGGGCGTCTACATCGTTCTCGACCTGACCTGCGAGTCGGACACTGTGCGCGAGCTCGACCGCGTGCTCAACCTCAACGACAACGTCCTGCGCACCAAGGTGCTCCGCAAGGACAAGTAAGAAATCAGCTTCACCCATGCAGCACGGGGCGCAGGCGATTAACCTGGCCTTAACTGCATAACCCCAGCTGAAAGGAACTATCAATGGCACCGGGAGATACCCCAATTACCCTGGTCGGCAACATTGTTGCTGATCCGGAGCTGCGCTACACCCAGTCGGGTGCCGCAGTCGCCAGCTTCCGAGTCGCATCCACCCCGCGGCGCTACGACGCGCAGGCAGGTCAGTGGGTCGACGGCGAGGCACTGTTCCTCACCTGCAACATCTGGCGCCAGGCTGCGGAGAACGTGGCCAACTCGCTGAACAAGGGCGACCGCGTGGTCGTCACTGGTCGGCTTCGCCAGCGGAGCTTCGAGACCCGCGAGGGTGAGAAGCGCACCGTCTTCGAGGTGGAGGCCGACGAGGTCGGTCCATCCCTGAAGTACGCGACCGCGCAGGTACAGCGCAACCCCCGTGGTGGCGGGCAGTCCTTTGGTGGAAACCAGGGCGGCGGCTCCAACTTCGGGCAGGGTGGCCAGGGCGGTTTTGGTGGAAACCAGGGCGGCCAGGGCGGATTCAACCAGGGCTCCGGCTCTGGGCAGAGCATGGGTGGCCAGCAGAACCAGGGTGGCTTCGGCGGGCAGAATGCCTCCAATGCCGATGACCCGTGGAACTCTGCACCTCAAACTGATTTCGGTGTCGGCGACGAAGAGCCGCCATTCTGAACCAATTGATGAGCGCTGGTGACCGACAGATCGGCCACCAGAGGCAATAATCACTGTTCACGTCAACACTCCATGCACAACGAAAGGGTTGGATCATGAAGCTGATCCTCACCACCGCCGTTGACAAGCTCGGTGTCCCCGGCGACATCGTTGAAGTCAAGGCTGGTTACGGACGTAACTACCTGCTGCCACGCGGCTACGCCATCGTTGCGAGCCGCGGCGCAGAGAAGCAGATCAAGGACATCCAGCGTGCCAAGGCTGATCGCGTTATCCGCGACCAGGAGCACGCAGAGGCGGTCAAGGCAGAGCTCGAGGCGCTGTCCGCTGTTCAGGTGCCGGTGCGCACCGCACAGGGCGGCAAGCTGTTCGGCTCCGTGACCTCCGCAGACGTCGTCGCAGCTGTTGAGCGCGCAGGCGGTCCGAAGCTGGACAAGCACGCCATCAAGCTGCCAAAGAACAGCATCAAGAACACGGGTAAGTACGCCGTGGACGTGAAGCTGGTTTCCGGCATGACCGCGAACCTCGAGTTCGCAGTGGTCGACGCCGATAAGTAATCGCAGAAGCAGCCTGGCGTTCAGCGTCGAGGCGGGTGGCAGGAGCCACTGACGCCTGCACGTTGTGCGCTTGATCCTTCGCTGACTTTCGCCGGCCTAGACAACCGGCTCAGTGGCGGGTCCGGCCCTTTGTGACTCTGGCTTAGACACCCAGGGTTCAGGTTGGAACCGGCCGCGCACAATGGCGAGGGCGATAGGCTCATTTTTCACCGCGTTTTGGCTGGTGTGCAGGCCGCCGCACAGGAGAGTGGCGCTGCTGCGATGAACGCCGGAACGCAAACATAGACAACAGCAAGCACGAGGCCCCCGGCCGGGAGTGATCCCGCCGGGGGCTTGGTGTATTCAGGGGCCGTTGCGCGCTGTGGGCAGGGATGTGGATAACTGCCCGCGAAGGTCTGGAAAACTTGTAATTTCGGGGGGTCTAGCGGCGGGTGAGGGTTGTCGGTGAGACCCTATATTGAGCTGCACTTATAGGCTTTTGTGCGAGTTATCCACAGGGGGGTCTAGTTTTTGAACAGCGATCAGAAAAGCCTTCTACCTGGACAAATGGGTGGGCATGAGGGTTATAAACAAGCTCATGCACAGTCTATCCACAAGCTGACCTGGGGCTTGTGGATTTGTCCACACATCATCCACACTCCGTACACAGAGCTATCCACAGTTGCCTGTGGATAACTCCTCTGAAGGCTCGCCGAATCGCCCCGACATCAGTCGTCTGAAGAACAAGAATGAGAACGCCGCGCCCTGCCGAATCGGGTTTGTCCGCAGTGCTGGCTAGGGTGATAACCGAGCCTATTAAGCACGCGGAGGCACGATGGAGAGCAACATGGGTGGAATGTCTTTCGACGACGGCGCAGAACTCCTGCCGCCACCACCGGAGGAGGACCACGCCCCGCACCCGGATAGCGGTGGGGGTGCGTGGAGCTCTGCCGCGCCCGCCCGCGATAACTTCGGGTCCGGCCAACGCCGATCCGGGCGGTCGGGTGGACGTCGTGAAGAGTTCCAGGACCTGGGCCGCGAGATGCCACAGAACGTGGCCGCGGAGCAGGGCGTGCTCGGCGGCATGTTGATGAACAAGGACGCCATCAGCGAGGTCGTCGAGGTCCTCGTCATGGACGACTTCTACCGACCCGCCCACCAGACGATCTTCGACGTCATCGTCCGCCTCTACGGCGAGGGCAAGGAGGTCGACCCCGTCATCGTCGCCGGCCGGCTGGACCGGGATGGCAAGCTCGAGCAGATCGGCGGAGCGCCGTACCTGCAGTCCATCATGTCCAAGACCCCGACCAGTGCGAACGTGGGCTACTACGCCAACCTGGTCAAGGAGAAGGCCACGCTGCGCCGCCTGGTGACCGCGGGTACCCGCATCGTGCAGCTGGGCTACTCCGGCATCGAAGGTGCCGAGGTGGAGTCCGTGGTGGACAACGCCCAGCAGGAGATGTTCGCGCTGACGAACTCCGCGACCAGCGAGGATTACGAGGTCTTCGAGCGCCTGCTGGACCCCACCCTGGACGAGATCGACGAACTTGAGTCCCAGGGCGGTACCGCCAAGGGCATCGCGACCGGCTTCCAAGACCTGGACGACCTCACCAACGGCCTGCACGGCGGGCAGATGATCATCGTCGCCGCCCGTCCTGGTGTGGGTAAGTCCACCTTGGCGCTGGACTTCATGCGCTCGGCCTCCATCCGCCAGAACAAGGCATCCGTGCTATTCAGCCTGGAGATGAGTAAGTCCGAGGTGATGATGCGCATCCTGTCCGCCGAGGCAGAGGTACACCTCTCCGCGATGCGCGGCGGCAAGATGGAGGAGGACGACTGGGAGCGGCTGACCCGCCGCATCGGGGAGATCGATAAGTCCCCGATCTTCATTGATGATTCCCCGAACCTGACGATGATGGAGATCCGCGCGAAGGCCCGCCGCCTGAAGCAACAGCACGATATCGGGCTGATCGTGGTGGACTACCTGCAGCTCATGAGCTCGGGTAAGAAGGTCGAGTCCCGCCAGCAGGAGGTCTCCGAGTTCTCCCGCCAGCTGAAGCTGCTGGCCAAGGAAGTGGACGTCCCGCTCGTGGCGATCTCCCAGCTGAACCGTGGCGTGGAGAGCCGTGGCGACGATGCTCTGCCGCGCATCTCCGACCTGCGTGAGTCCGGTTCGCTGGAGCAGGATGCGGACATGGTCATGCTGATCAACCGCCCGGATAGCGCGAACCGCGATCACGAGCGCGCCGGCGAGGCGGACATCATCCTCGCGAAGCACCGTGGCGGCCCGATCGGCACCGTGGTGGTGGCGCACCAGCTGCAGTACTCGAAGTTCTCCGAGTACCGCGCGGGTTAGTTCTTCTTAGCTCTGTACCTTGGCGCGCCCGCGCTTGGCGTCCAGGGCTGCAGCGATGCGCTCCTCCTGATCCGCGACTTGCGGCTCGATGTGGGCGAGCACGTCCCGGAAAGCGGCGAGCTGCTCTGCGCTCAATCCGTCGAACATCATGTGGCGCACAGTCTCGACGTGCCCGGGTGCGGCGGCGGTGATGGCCTCCAGCCCCTGCTCCTCGAGGATCACGAATGCGCCGCGGCCGTCCTTATCGCAGGCCTCGCGGCGGACGAGCCCTCGCTTGGCCATGCGGGTGATCTGGTGGGACAGGCGTGAGCGCTCCCATTTGATCGCCTCAGCGAGAGCCACCACGCGTTGCCGGTGATCCGGCGACTCCGAGAGGCTGACCAACACCTCGTAGTCGGCCAGCGAGATGGTGCTGTCGAGCTGCAGCTCTCGGCTGAGAGAGTTGGTAATGCGGGCGCCCAGATCCAGCCATTGGCGCCAGACTCCCTGTTCCTCGTCGGTCAGCCATCGCACGTCCTGCGCCGGGTTCTGGTGTGCCTGCTGGGTCTCGGGCTGTGCCGTGCCGTCCCTCGGATTGTGCTTCGTTCCCAGGGACGCCGGTGTTTCCGCGCCGTCCCAGGGCGTCAGCTGTGAATTGTTCCTGGTCATGATGCATTCATTTAAACATACTTCTAAGTAGTTGACACATCACCAACATCGGCCTATGGTTGAGTTCAACGCCAGGCCGGAGCCTGACGTCCCCAAAGAAATAATCACCACGGCGGAACAACGCAGCCGCCGCAACGAAAGGCAGCACCATGACCAAGTCCGTGAATGACTACGCAGGCACCTACAACATCGACCCGACTCACACCGAGATCGGCTTTACCGCTCGCCACGCGATGGTGACCAAGGTCCGCGGCAACTTTGGCGAGTTCGCCGGCTCCGCTAGCACCAAGGAGAACCTCGAGGACGCGGCAATCAACGTCGAGATCGACGTCGCCTCCATCGACACCGGTAACGCCGACCGCGACGGCCACCTGCGCACCTCTGACTTCTTCGAGGTGGATAAGTTCCCGAAGATCACCTTCAACTCCACTGCAGTCGAGGCCAACGGCGAAGACGGCCTGAAGGTCACCGGCGACCTGACCATTAAGGACGTCACCAAGTCCGTGACCATCGACTTCGACTTCAACGGCGAGGTCACCGACCCGTGGGGCATGTCCCGCATCGGCTTCGAGGGCTCAACCACCATCAACCGCAAGGACTTCGGCCTGACCTGGCAGACTGCCCTCGACGGCGGCGGTGTCCTGGTCTCCGAGAAGATCACCCTGAACTTCGACGTCTCCGCGGTCAAGGAGGCTTAACGAGCGGCGGTGTTATCCACCACCTCCTTCCCCGAAACTCGCCCCGCCAGCCTGTGCCCTCGAGCGGCACCGCGGTGTACTGCAGCGCAGTGAGCCGCGCAGCTGGCTGTGGGGCGAGTTTTCGCGTTTGTGGAGCGCCGGTACGCTGAACAGCGTGATTGGCGCTCTGCTCGTGTTCACCGGCGGTCTGCTCGGCACCCTGGCCCGCTGGGTGCTCGCCGATGCGCTCAGCGCCGGCGGGGGCGGGCTTGCCGCGCAGTGGGGGTTGCTTGCCGCGAATGTGCTCGGCGCAGGTCTGCTCGGTTTTGTCGGCGCGTTCTTTCAAAGCCCTGGTGCGGGCGCGGGGTCTGGCCTCCCCACGCGGCGTGGCTCCCTTTTCGCGGGGCGGGAGAAACTCCTGCTCGGCACCGGTTTTTGTGGGGCGTTCACCAGTTACTCTGCGCTCGCCGGTGCTGTCGCTTTTATTGACGACGCCGGCGTCACCGCCGTACTTGGCTACTTCGCAGCCACGATCGTGCTGGGCGTGTGCGCGGCCGCGGCCGGGATTATGGCCGGCCGCGCCGCCAGCCAACGGCGGGGCGGACAGCCTGGCCAGGGCGCCCATGGGGGTGACGCATGATGGCGGGGGCTGGCACAGGTGCGGTGCTGCTGATGGCCATCGCCGGTGGCTTGGGCGCGCTCGCCCGATGGGGCGTGGATAGCTGGCTAAAACGCCACCTGCCCGCCCTGGGGAGCCTCGCGGTGATCAACACCCTCGGCAGCCTTGTGCTGGGCCTGCTCATGGGTGCGACCACCGGCGCGGGGGAGGGGCAGGCTGCGCTCGGCGAGCTCTCGCTGGGGTCGCTCTCGGTGAATGGGGCCACGGCCGTGCTGGCGCTGGGCACCGGCTTCCTGGGCGGCTTCACCACTTTCTCCACCGTGGCGGTCGGGCTGGTCACCGACCTCCTCGCACCCCCTGAGGGCACCGACCCTGCCGCGTCGCCGCGCCCGGCGGCCCGCCGCTACGCCGTGGTATACCGCTACGCCGTGGCCGCTCTGGTGGCCGTGGGCATGCTCGGGGCGGCCTGTGCAGCGTGGGGGCTGGGTTTCGCCCAGACGTCGTCCTAAGAAAGAAAACACCGCGCCCCGGGAACGGAAACGGGCAGTCGACATGGGCAAAGGGGCGGGGGACCTGCGGGCGTGTCTGGCCGGGCGCGTAGGGTTATGAGGCATGGATCACAGCGACGGGAACACTGCAGCGACGGGGGAGCGGCCGGCGGCGATCGCCATCTCGGGGGTGGCCGTGACCCGCAATGGGAAGGATCTCATCTCCGGGATTGACCTCACGGTCCCCGTGGGCACGCACTGGTCGATCCTCGGTCCCAACGGGGCGGGCAAGACGACCATGCTCAAGCTGATGGGGGCGCAATCCTTCCCCACCACCGGGACCGTCGAGATTCTCGGCGAGCAGATGGGGAAGGTCAACACCCTTGAGCTGCGCAAACGCATCGGGCACGTGGACCCGCGGAAGAACTTGGGGGACATCACAGCCTACGAGGCGGTGCTCTCTGGGGCGTCCGGGTCGAATGGCTATGTGCAGCGCTTCGACTACACCGAGGAGATGAAGCAGCGTACCACCCAGCTGCTGGAGCTGGTGGGGATGGGCAGCCGCACGGACCGGCGGTGGCCGCAAATGAGCCAGGGGGAGCGGGCGCGCACGTTGATCGCCCGGGCCCTAGTGACGGAGCCAGAATTACTGCTGTTGGACGAGCCCTCGACAGGCCTGGACCTGCCGGGGCGGGAAACCCTGCTGCATGTCGTGGACCGGCTGCGTGAGGCCCGACCCGAGGTGGCGACGGTGCTGATCACGCACCACGTGGAGGAGATCGCGGCGTCCACGACGGACGTGCTGCTGATGAAGGATGGGCGCATCCTGTCCAGCGGTCCGGTGGACGAGGCGCTGACTGCCAAGAAGCTCGGGGAGCTCTACGACATGGACGTCGAGCTGCACCGGGTGGGTGGCCGTTGGTTCGCCTTCCAGGGCTAGCTAAGGCCTACTTCTTGGCGGTGACCCAGATCTTGATCTCCACGTAGGTAGACTCCACGCCGGCGGAGTCCTCGAAGTGGATCTTCACCGGGAGCTCCTGGCCGCCGGTCTCCCGGGTGATGGTGGAGAAGTCTGGCAGCTCGGCGGTCGCGGTGGCGGTCAGCCGACCAGTGGTCTTCTTCAGATACTTCGACTCCATGCCCATCGGCAGCCAGCGGTGGGTGTTCGGCACGGAGGCCTCGGCGAGCATGCCCATCGCAACCTCAGCGAGGTTGCAGGCAGCGATAGCGTGGAAGGTGCCGATGTGGTTCTGGACCAGCCACCACTTCGGTGCGGTGACCTGGCAGTAGCCCGGGCGCAGATCCTTAACAAACGGCAGAACGGTGATGAAATAGGGCGCCATGAAGGCCGCGACTACGGAAAACAGGCGGTTGCCAGCCGGCTTCTTGGCCAGCTTCTTCCAGGTCTTATAAGTGGCAGACGGTGCTGCTTCAGCGAAAGATGCGTTCGGAATGCTCATAAAAAACAAAGTAACTCATGTTTTGTGCGCCGACCGTGGAATAAAGCAAACTGCACCCGACGTTGCACGGGGCAGAAAGAAACGATGAATACTCGCCGCGCCGGGCGGACACCCCGGGCGGAAAAACACAACGCGTGAAGCGAAAGGGAAAACACATGGCTACGAAGGAAATCACTGGCGAGAACTTCCAGGACACCGTCGGCAAGGAAGGCATCGTCCTGCTGGACTTCTGGGCAGAGTGGTGCGGTCCATGTAAGCGCTTCGGCCCGATTTTCGAGGCAACCTCCGAGGAGCACCCAGAGGTGACCTTCGGCAAGGTGGACACCGAGGCTAACCAGGAGCTCGCCGCAGCCCTGCAGATCCAGTCCATCCCGACGATCATGATGTTCCGCGACGGCGTCCTGCTGGCCCGCGAGGCCGGCATGCTGCCGAAGGAGGCCCTCAACGACCTCATCTCCCAGGCCGAGCAGCTGGACATGGACGAGGTCCGCAAGCAGGTCGAGGAGCAGATGAAGCAGGCTGAGGCTCAGCAGGAGGGCTAAGCCCACCTTTCCGCTCCGTGGCCCGCGCCACGCGCGGGCTCTTTCTATGCCGTCGCGCGGTCACGGTTAGCCATTCGCGTCTACTCTGGGGCGCACGACCTACTAGAGGAGCGATACTTATGGCTAACCCATTTTCCAAGGGCTGGAAGTACCTGATGGCCTCCTTCGACACGAAGATCGAGGAAAACGCCGATCCTAAGGTGCAGATCCGTCAGGCCGAAGAGGCCGCCCGCCAGCAGCACGCGAAGATCACCGAGCACGCAGCCAGCGTCATCGGTAACCGCAACCAGCTGGAAATGAAGCTCAACCGCCTCCAGAAGGACGCGACCGAGCTGCAGGAAAAGACCCGCGTCGCACTCCAGCAGGTCGACCAGGCCCAGTCCCAGGGCGACGCCAACCGAGCCACGGAGCTGAACCAGACCGCGGAACTCTTCGCCTCCAACCTCGTCACCGTCGAACAGCAACTTGAGGAAACCAAGGAGCTGCACGCGGCGGCGTCCCGGAGCGCGGAGGAAGCACAACGTCAGCAGCAGGAGTCCGAGACCCGCCTGCAGGACCAGCTGAACCAGATCAACCAGCTGCGTGCGCAGGCCGATCAGGCGAAGATGCAGGAGACCGCGAATAAGTCGATGGCCTCCATGAACGACGCCGCCCTCGCCCCGGACGAGGCCGTCCCGAGCCTGGACAAGGTGAGGGATAAAATCGAATCCCGTTACGCGAATGCGTTGGGTGCCCAGGAGCTCGTCGAGGGCTCGGTACAGGGTCGCATGACCGAGATCGCCGAGGCTGGCCGCGATGTTAAGGCCAGCTCCCGACTCGCGGAGATTCGCGCTGACATGGAGAAAAATAAAGAACTAGAACAATAGGGGAAAGCCATAACTACCGGCACCGATAACAGCGGCACACACAACGCCGACGCAACCGCACCCAACGCGAAGCTCCTGATCGGCGTGCTTGTCGCCGCAGCCTTCGTGGTCATCCTCAATGAGACCACTCTCTCGGTCGCGTTGCCGGTGCTGATGGATTACTTCGAGATCAGCGCGGACGTCGCGCAGTGGCTGGTCACCAGCTTCATGCTGACGATGGCTGTGGTGATCCCGATGACCGGCTACATCATGCAGCGCTTCAGCCTGCGGCAGGTGTACGCCGCAGCGATGCTGCTCTTCCTCGCGGGCACGGTGCTCGCCGTTGTGGCTCCGGTCTTCCCGGTGCTGCTCGCCGCCCGCATCATTCAGGCTTCCGGCACCGCGCTGGTGATTCCGCTGCTCATGACGACGATCATGCGGCTGGTTCCACTGGAGCGCCGCGGCGGGGTCTTTGGCTTGGTCTCTGTGGTCATCGCGGTGGCCCCGGCGCTGGGCCCGACATTTTCTGGTTTGGTGCTGCACTCTTTGGGCTGGCGCTGGATCTTCATCCTCATGCTGCCGCTGGTGGCGCTTGCCCTGATCGTGGGCTTGCTGCTGGTCCGCAATTTCGAGGAGCCGACCCGCCCGTACTTGGACGTGCCCTCGGTGTTTCTCTCGGGGGTGGGTTTCGCGGCCACGCTGTACGGCATGGCTGGTCTGTCTGACCTGGCCGACGGGATTCCGGTGGGCCGCGTTGCGGTGATGCTCGCCGGCATTGTGGTTCTCGGGGTCTTTTTCGGACGCCAACGGTCCCTGGCCCGCGAGGCCCGCGCCGGGGAGGCGGCCGAGGGCAAGCGAGTACGCGAGCCGCTGCTGGACCTGGCCCCGCTGGGGGAGCGGAACTACCTGCTCTCCTTGGCTCTGATGTTGCTCACGTTCAGCATGCTCTTCGGCTTCATCATCCTGATGCCGATGTTCGCTCAGCAGGTGATGGGGCTCTCGGAGAGCCAGTCGGGCCTGGCGATCCTGCCCGGTGGTTTGGCGATGGGTGTGATGGGGCCGTTCGTGGGCCGGGTCTACGACGCCCGGGGTACGCGCGTGTTGACTATCCCGGGCTCCATCCTTCTGAGCGCCGCGATGCTGGGTCTGGTGGCCTTGGGTCGGGACTCCTCTTTTTGGTCGCTAACGGGGGTCGCGGTGGTGCTGCACATCGGTATCGCGTTGCTGATGACCCCGCTGATGAGTAACGCGCTGGCCGCGGTGCCGGATTCCCTGGCCTCCCACGGGCAGGCGATCCTCAATACCTTCCAGCAGGTGGCTGCCGCTGGCGGCACAGCGATCTTCATCGCGATCATGACTTTCGGCACCCAGCGTGCCATGAATAATGCCCCGGGTGACGCGGTGGGCGGCTTGGCCTCCGGCCTGAACCTTGCCTTCCTGGTGGGCGCGGTGATGTCGGTGGTTATTGTGCTGTTCACCGTGTTTGTGCCTCTGGATGCGAAGAAGCCGCTGAGCGCGAAGTAGTTGGCAGTTGCGTAGGGGGCGGCCCTAGCTGTTCCGGGGCGGGGCAGCTCAGGTGGGACAAGCGGGGCCGCGGCCTGGGGGGAGCTGGAGGGGGCAAGGCAAAAGCCGGGTGCTGCGCGGAGAGTTCCGCGCCGAGCACCCGGCTTGAGCTTTGGGGGAAGCCGTTAGGGCTTAGTTCTTGTGCTGCTGGGCAGCAGCGGCGGCCTTCTTGGCCTCCATGTTGGCCTTGTGGTTGCCCAGGGCCTTGGTGCCACCATTGGCCTTAGATCGGTCGATGCCGAACTTGCGGCCCCAGTAGAACAGGCCGGTGGCGATGGCGAAGATGAATAGTGCCGTCATGACGCCCAAGACGGGGAGGGGTCCGACCGCCATGATGAATGGGATGGACACGGCTGTGATGATGCCGCCGCCGAAGAAGGGTTCGAAGACGAGCTGCTTGTAGCCGAAGGCCTCGAAGGCAGGGGACTCTGCCTCCGGGTCGACGATGCGCATGAGGATCAGGCCGGTTGCGGTGACGCCCATGGACTGGCCGAAGTCGCCAACACCACGCTCGAGCCAGTACTCCGGGATGGAGCGCGGCACCAGCCACAGCAGTAGGAAGACGTTCAGCAGGATGCCGCCGACACAAAGGATCAGGAATGCCCAGAAGTTATCGGCGATGGCCTGCAGGGAGATCGTCGCCAGGGCGGCGGTGATCAGCAGGTCCAGGGCCAGGCCCTGGATACGCAGCATCATGTTCTGGTCGATGAGGTGCTCGTAGCCCAGGAAGTTCAGACCCAGCTGGACAAAGATACCGCCGATCATGGCCATCGGGAACAGCGGGACGTAGCTCAGCAGCTCGATCTTGTCGATCCACAGCATCTGCTCGACCCACTGCAGGGCCTTCAGCAGGATCACGCCGACGCCGATTGCTACAGCAAGGAAGGCGACGTGGAGGGAGAGCGGCTCGACGGAGGACGGGCGCGTCGTCATCTTCGCGGCCATGTACTGCTCGTCACGGCGGAACAGACCGCGCTGCTCCTCGAGGGAGCGGTCCTTAACCTCGGTGATGACCTCGGTGCGTCCGGTGCGGATGGCCCAGTTGATGACGGCCACACCGATGACGATGCCGGAGAGCAGACCCACCGTGGCGACGGCAACGGCGAGGTCGTAGCCCTCAGCCCACTCGATGTCCTCGAACACGGACTGCATACCCGCGGCGGTGCCGTGACCACCCTCGAAGCCGATCTCGATGAGCGCGCCGGCGGCCTCGTTGATGCCGAACAGCGGGGCGAGCAGGAAGGTCACCAGCGCGATACCCACGACGTACTGGCCGGAGGCAAAGGCCACACCCACGGAGAGCTGCGGGCCGGCGAGATCCACGACTTCCTTCGGCTTCGGCAGCTTCTGACCGAGGAAGAGGGTACCGAAGACCACGGAAATCAGCAGGCCAGGGAGGGCCTTCCACACGGCGAGGGTCTCCTCGCCGAAAATGCCGCCCTCGGCGAAGCGGTCCGTACCCAGCGCCGAGGCGATGGAACCGAAGACCTCAGGTCCGAGGAAGAGAGCCAGGAAGCCCGCGAGGATGGAGGCAGGGAGGAACAGCTTTTGGGTCCAACCCCACTTGATGCGCATGGTCTTGCCCAGCAAGACCATCACGCCTAGCAGCACGAGCGCTAGGCCGACTTGATTGGGTGTCAATGTTCCTCCTTGGGTCTGTTTCCGGTGCGGGGATCTCCCGTGCGAAAAGTGCGGGCCCCGGCGAGGCCTGCTCGAACGGGGCGGGGTGTGGCGTGGATCACGCCTTTTCTGGGAAGAATACGTTTTTCCTGGGTATTCCACCAGTTTTCTCTGAACGCCGGATTGCTAAAAAGCGTGAAAGCGTGCGCTGTCTCACATTATGGTGTAACGCGCGTTATGCGAAATCGGCGGGTGGTGGGTGGGGCTCGGATGCGGCCAAGGTGGTTGCGCTGCGGGCGGGGCGAACGGTTAGCTCCCGTGCTGAGGCGAGTGGTCAGCGAAAAGTCTTTCGCGTTTTCAGGCGCGCGAGAGACGGCCGTGATAGAAATCGAACATATGGACTAATTTGGTGCCATGACACGATCTGTTGACCGCACGGCGAGATAGCGTCGCAGGCGAACTCGAGAAAACAAGGGGAAGGGAGCGGATTTGCAAAACCGTACGAGTTCTTATGCATCGGGCAACTTAACGGACGCCCGGAAGGTTCGACGGGGGCAGGGGGAGTAATGAGCTTCTGGAGTATCGTGACCCTCGCCGTTCTCGGGTGGGTGGCTCTCCGTTCCTATCGAGGGCGCGGGCCGATCACGGGGACGATCACGGCTGTTTTTAGCTGCATCGGGGTGGTGATCCTGGTCAACGCTGCGGTGTTTTTAGGGATCATCGGTAGGGAGACCGTGAGAACCTACGACGAAAAGACAAAAGGGACGCTCGGAGAGAAGGTGGAAGAGGCGCACCGGCCGTATTTTGAAGAGTTGCAGCGCCGTGACCCGCAAGCACCCCGGTTCACGGAGGAAGAAATAGCGAAGATGCCCGGGCAGAACGCCCACTTCTAACAGAGGAGATGAAGGACGATGATTCAGTTAGGGACGATTATTGCCGCGCGTCGCGAGATGGGGCTGCCTACAGACGACGAGACGCTGGCTGAGGAGCGCGACAGGCTTGAGAATCTCCTTTCAGAGCGGATCGAGGTGATCCGCTCCGAGCTATGGGAGCGTCACAAGCGAGACACCGGCGCGACGTATATGGACGAACACTTTCTCCTAGACTCCGTTAACCGTGCGAGGGTTCAGGCGACCGAGGAGATTCTGGAAGAGGAGATCAACGCGCCCCTACGCGACTACTACGAGCAGAACCCGGAGGCGGGAGAGGATGAAGATTACTAGCTAGCGTTCATACGGTGAAGCGGGACTGGCTGCGCTTTCCCGGTGTCGATGTGGCTTTGATCCATGCGTACGCGGCGCTGGCGCGCTAACGTCGGTTTTGTCGAACAAATCTCCCGGCTCCGCGCTCGTTTCGCGGGAGCTCAGCGAGACGAATCAACTGGAGGGCAACAATGGGGATCATGGATAGCGTGGTGGCCTGGGCTGGGGAGCATGAAACGTTCGTCTTCATTCTCTTCATGCTGCCGTTCGCCGTTGGGCTTAGCTTCCTGTTTGGCGGCGGCGACGGTGCTGACTACGGCGGAGATTCGCTCCTCCGGGGACATCCTCGACGCGCCGGGCGGAAGTGAAATACTCCGACCGGGGTGAATGTGTGCCGTGTGAATGCAGAACTGTGCTGCTCAATCTTGGGCAGCGCAGCACAGCCACAAGGGGATCACATTGAAGAATGCGGCGAAGCGCTTCGCAGCAGCAGCGGCCACCATCCTGGCCGCCACCGGCCTCACGCTGGGGGACTGGCCAGCCCATCGCTGCGGCGGCCAGCAGCCTCTCCAGTGACTCTAGCGGATTCAGTCTTTCCAGGGGCTCCAGCGGATCCAGCGGCAGCTCCCTGGGAAGTTCCCTCGGCAGCTCGGAGGCTAGGCTCGACCGGCTAAGTTTCAACCAGACCCGCATTATCCGCGGCGGCGCTAGCTTCTGGGTCCAGCGCACCGACGGCTCCGTCAACCCCTGCACGGTGACCAACGTGGTCCGCAAGAAGAACGTCAACAACGCCGTCACCGCAGGTCACTGCATTGCCGGCCATGTCACGCAGATCCGCCATGAGGGGCAGGTCATCGCGGATGCTGCCGACGTCCGCGCCGGCCGGCACGTCGTCTAGGGCGACAAGCGCCCCGGCGGGCACTTCATCAACGACTTCGGCTTGTTCCGCCTCAAGCCGCACGTCAAGGTGCAGTACAACGTTGCCCACCTGGACCGGGTCCACCCATTCCACCAGCCAGCTAGCGCCGCAACCGCGCTATCCACCGTCGCGCGGTGAGCGCGCCCTCCGGCGCCCCGCTGCGTGTCCATCAGGGCATGGTCGGGAGCATCGCCTGCAAGGAAGGCAACACCACGGGTCTGACCTGCGGCCCCATCGTCCGCGTCAACGAAAAGACCCAGGACGTCTCCGGCCTCATCCCGTCCCGTCCGGGTGACTCCAGCTCGCCGCTCTACCTGCTGGGACGCGATGGCAAGCGCCACCTCATCGGCCAGCGCGCCGGTGGAACCCACTACGCCTACGATTCCTACGACGGCTACGTCCACAACCTCGCGCGCATCAAGTAACGCCGCGAGCTGGGACGTCGCCCCTTAACGGTCCCCGCCCCCTACCTGCAGCTGAAGATAAGCCCGCTGGTCAGAGGGGCATTATCATGCCCGGCATCTCCGAGTAACCAAAATGCTCATAATGTATTAAGTTTTACTTGTAGATATACGGGCATAGTTACCGAAGGGCGAAACAATCGTGGGGATGAAGAAGTTCGCAGCAAAGCTCGCCGCCGCAGCACTGACCGGAGTGCTCGCACTCGGCGGAGCAGCCACCATCGGGAGCGGGGCGAATAACGGCCTGTTGGCCAGCGCGGATGCCGCCCCAGTCGGCTCCGGCTTCGCCTTCACCCCAACCGCGTAGGGAGCCTGCACCAGCACCATGGTGGTCGCCATCCCCGGCGGCGGCAATACAGTCGACGGTGCGCCAGACTCCGTCCCGCACGGCTTCCTCGTCGGGCAGGTGGCCAACCAGCTCAGCGCACACGGCATCGCCCAGCGCACCGTCAGCTACCGAGCAGCCCCCTTCTTCGCGCTAAGCTACGACCAGTCCATGCGCCAGGGCTACGCGAAGGCCCGCCACTTCATCGCCCAGACCGCAGCGCACTGCCCGAACGCGAAGTTCGCGCTCGTCGGCTTCTCCGAAGGCTCGGACATCGCCTCCCACATCATCGCAGACATCAACGCAGGTCGCGGCCCGATACCAGCTAAGCGCTTCGCCACCACTGCGCTGATCGCCAACCCGCACAACGGCCCGGAGGGCAAGCACAAGGGCGGCACCCTGCGCGACGGGGAGGGCATCCTCGGTGCCATGCGCGGTTACGGCAAGCTCGGCGACCGCGTGCTCGACATCTGCAACATCGATGACTTCGTCTGCAACCGCTACGCCGCCACCCCGGGCACGCGCGCGCTCGCAAAGAACGTGCTACACGCCTCCGCAGCTAACGGTTTCGCCGGCCTGAACCCGATGCAGGTCGTCGGCGAGGCCCCGCGCATCGCGATGGGTACCCGCCAGCACACGAAGACCTACCAGTACGTCAGCCCGATCCCGCACGCCGTCGGCCACCTTCTCGCCCACCGCGACCTTCCGAAGGCCGAGGACTAGGACGTCAAGCCGGGGCGCCGTCCGCGTCAAAGTCACGGCGCAGCTCGGAACTGTAGCTAGGAACCATGAACGGGTCAGCACGCTCACCGTGCTGGCCCGTTTGGCTATTTTCGGATTCGCTACGCCAATCCTGCGGGATCGGCAGCCTCCGCAACAACCGCATCGGCAAAGCAGCGGTGCTTGGGAAGAAGTGCGCAAAAGGCGCACTTTCTGCACTTTCGCTTGAGGAGCACCCTTTTTCGTGTTGTTCTAGAAGAACAATACAAAAAGGCGAGTAAAACTCCTGAGGTGGTACCCATGTCCCAACCCGCTAACAACACCGACCGTGAGTCGGGGCCGCCGGGGGACATCACCGCCGGCCGGCGCTTCAGATTTCACACTGACCCACCGGTATTCTGGCCATCCGTCTTGGTCATTCTCGCCTTCGTGGTGTGGACGCTTGTCAGCGTCTCTACCGTGACGTCGACCTTTTCAACCGCCGCCGACTGGCTGAAGGAAAACCTTGGTTGGTTTTACATCCTCGGCGTGACCACCTTCCTGGCGTTCCTCGTGTGGATCGCGATCTCCCGTTTCGGTCGCATACGCCTCGGCGGTGACGACGAACGACCCGAACACTCCACCCCAACCTGGTTCGCCATGCTATTCGCAGCGGGCATCGGCACCATCCTCATGTTCTGGGGAGTCGCCGAACCCCTGAACCACTTCGCCAACCCACCGATGGCCGACGTTGAACCGAAGTCCGCTGATGCCGCACGGCAGGCGATGAGCTTCACCTTCTACCACTTCGGCCTGCACACCTGGACCATCTTCGCATTGCCGGGCCTGGCTTTCGCCTACTTCATCTACAAGCGCAAACTGCCCGCCCGCGTGTCCTCAATCCTGGCGCCACTGCTGGGCTCCCGTATTTACGGCCCGCTGGGGCGTACCGTCGACATCATCGCCATCGTGGGCACCGTCTTCGGTGTCGCGGTATCCATCGGCCTGGGCACAATGCAGATCAGCGCCGGTCTGAACCGCCTCTACGGACTCGACGAATCCGTCGTGGTCCAGGTCCTCCTGATTGTCATTGTGTCCCTGGTCGCCTGCGTGTCCGTGGCTCTGGGGCTGGACAAAGGAATCAAGCGCCTGTCGAATGCGAACATCGTCGCCGCGATTGTCCTGCTCATCTTCGTGCTGCTCGCCGGCCCGACCCTGTACCTGCTACGCGGCACGATCGAATCCGTCGGCGGGTACATCGTCGAACTGCCTCGCCTGGCGTTGTGGAACGATGCCTTTGAGGAGAACCCCGGCTGGCAGGGTGGATGGACCGTCTTCTACTGGGCCTGGACCATCACGTGGGCACCATTTGTGGGTATCTTCATCGCTCGCATTTCCCGGGGGCGCACCATTCGTGAATTCGTCACTGGAGTCCTCGCGCTTCCGGTCGGCTTCTCGCTGATCTGGTTTGGTGTGTTCGGAATGGCCTCGTTCCGCGTGGAGCAGGAATCCGGCGGTCTCGTCGACGTCGTGGTCGACCAGGGGGACGTGCCGGGCGCACTGTTCGAATTCCTTTCGAGCTTCCCGTGGGCTCCCGTTATGTCGTTGTTCTCCGTGCTCATCGTCGTGGTCTTCTTCACCACTTCCGTCGACTCCTCGTCGATGGTGTTGGACATGATGGCCAATGGCGACGAGCGTCGATCCACTCCGGTGCAACGGGTCCTGTGGGTCGTGCTTATCGGCCTGGTCGCTGGGGTGCTGCTCGTCGGTGCGGGCGAAACCGGGTTGGTTGCGCTGCAAGACACAATCACCGTGGTTGGCCTGCCGTTCTTCATCCTTGGGTTCATCATGATGGCCTCGCTGATCAAGGGCATCAGGGACGACGCCGCTGCCCGGCCGGAACCGCGAACCCGTCAGTGGTCGCCTGCATTCACACCCGAATCACTGGAGGCACAGGAATCCACTCCGGCGCCCGGGTATGGGCGTGACGGCCAGCCGGTGCCGGCACCCATCCTCGATGAAGATGGCAGCCTGATCATCCCAACCGGAGCTGTCTTCGAGGGCGACATCACCGTCCACGGCGAGATCAACCGGGAATCCGAGACGGATGAGACTGCTGCGGAGGTCATAGCGGACACCACCGCGACGGATCGTCCGGATAGCGCCAAGGATACGGCTCCCGACGAGCCACGCGAACCGGAGCACTGACCTCTGGCAACGCTTAAAGCCCCATCCCCGCGGGAGATGCCGGGGGCGGGGCTTTAAAGCTGGGTTTTTACACCCTACGTCCGGTTCGCGAACGCCAATCCTGCTAGATTGGCAGCTTCCGCAGCACCCACATCGGCAGATGCTTCAGCACCAGCATGATCGGGCGGAACAGCGGGTGAACCCAGACGATCGTCTTCTTATCATCCACCGCCTTGGCGATTGCCTTCGCCGCGTCGGTCTTATCGACGGTCAGCGGGGCGTCGTCCAAATCCTTCGTCATATTCGTGCGGACCTGGCCCGGACGGACGGTCAGCACGCGCACCCCAGTGCCGCGCAGCGCCTCGCCGAGCAGGCGGTAGAAGCCATCCGTGCCGGCCTTCGTGGAGCCGTACACAAAGTTCGAACGGCGCACCATCTCACCCGCTACGGTGGAGAAGGCGACGATCTGGCCGTGGCCCTGCTCCTTCGTCTTCTGACCCAGCAGCACACCGACGGACACCGCGCCGGTGAAGTTAACCTGTGCGGCCTGCACGGCCAGCTTCTGGTTCTGCCACTGCTTCTCGTTATCGCCCAGGATTCCGAACGCGACGATCGCGATGTCGATATCGCCGGCCTCGAAGGCCTTGTCGATGACCGCCGGGTGAGAATCGAAATCCACGGCATCGAATGGCAGGGTCTCCACCTCGGATGCACCGGCAGCCTGGCAGCGGCGGATGGCTTCGTCCAGGCTCTCACCGTCGCGGGCAGCGAGCACCACGCGCGCCGGGCCACGGGACAGGAACTCTTCGACTACGGCCAGGCCCATGTCGGACGCACCGCCGAGCAGCAGGATGGACTGTGGCTTTCCAACAGCATCAATCATGAAATAACTCCTTTAAAAGGCTCTTCGGTGTTTAGCGCAGCTCGAGGCGGCGGGACATATCGGAAGCGAACACACCCGTCGGGTCGATGTTCCGGCGGGTCTCCAGCCAACCAGGCAGACCTGGGTACATCTTGTGGAAGTTCTCCGCGGAGGTGCGGGACTCCTTCGCCAGGTACAGGCGACCGCCGAACTCCATGACGCGGCGATCCAGATCATCCAGGAATGCACCCAGGCCCGGGCGGATCGGAAAGTCCACGCACACGTTCCAGCCCTTCATCGGGTAGCTCAGTGGCGCGCGGTTGCCCTCACCGAAGAGCTTGAAAACATTCAGCGCGGAGTAGTGGCCGGACGCCTGGATATCGCGGATGATCTGCTTGAAGGGCTCCACGGCCTCCGTCGGGACGACGAACTGGTACTGCAGGAAGCCCTTCGAACCGTAGCCGCGGTTCCACTCACCGATGAGGTCCAGCGGCTGGTAGAACTGCGTGAGGTTCTGGATCTGGTTCCGCGCAGGCGAGCCCATCATGTAGTAGGCCTCCCCGATCGCCATGAGCGAGAGCTTGTTCATCGTCCAGGACGGGAAGATGTCCGGCACGGTCATCAGCTGCGGGGCGTTGAACTTCAGCGGATCCTTCGCCAGCTTCGGGGCGAACTCCTTCAGCTGGTCCAGCGTGGCCAGGGAACCCCGGGAGATGGTGGAGCGGCCGAGCTTCTTGCCACCGGAGATCGCGTCGAACCAGGCGGAAGAGTACGTGTAGTTGTGCTCCGAACCGTCGGAGTGGAACTCGATCGTCTCGTCCAGCGTGGTCGTGCGGTCGGTGTCCGCGATGAAGTAGGCGGTCTCCGTGCGCGTCATCTCGATGCGGGCGCGCAGGATGATGCCGGTCAGGCCCATGCCGCCGACGGTGGCCCAGAACAGCTCGCCCTTCGGGTCATCCGAGGTGCCCTCCGGCTCCAGGTGCAGGACGCGGCCGTCGGCGACGAGCAGCTCCATGGACAGGACGTGGTTGCCGAAGGAACCCGCGGAGTGGTGGTTCTTGCCGTGAATATCCGGCCCGATCGCACCACCGATCGTGACCTGACGGGTACCCGGCAGGACGGGAACCCACAGGCCGTAGGGCAGGGCGGCCTTCATCAGCTGATCGAGCGTCACACCAGCATCAACGTCCACGATCGCCGTGTCCGGGTCGATGTCGTGGATCTTGTTGAGCTCCCGCATATCGATGACGAGACCGCCGGCGTTGTTGGTCGGGTCGCCGTAGCTGCGGCCCATGCCGCGGGCGATGACGCCGCGCTGCAGGTGGCTGGGCTTATCAGCGTTATCATCCGCGACCTGGGCCACGGCCTTCGCGATGGTCTCCACGTCTGGCGTGGACAGCACCTCTGCCGTGGTGGCCTGAGTGCGGCCCCAACCGGTCAGGGTCTTTGTAGTTGTATGGATGCTCATGGCTTCCAAGCGTAGCGCCGCTAGCTGCGAATAGCCTGCTAAAACAGTCGGTTCGCTAGTACAAATCTATGATGTCGCGTATCTCACTACCACGCGCAGTTGGCGCGCGGGTGAGCAGCTTCACACGCCGGCCAGGGGCATCGGGTGAAGCGTGACATAAGCAAGCCCGGTCGCGCGTCGGTCGGGGCGCGGGACGGGAAGCGTTAGCGAGCTGCGAGGGCGGAGCCCAGGCCGAGGGCCTTGAGCGTGCCCTCCACGATCCAGGTGGCGATGGCCATGAAGATCGCGCCGAAGAACGCAGCCCAGAAGCCGCTGACCACCAGGCCGTTGCCGATGCCGTTGGAGATCCAACCGACCAGCGCGAAGAGCAGCGCGTTCACGATCAGCGAGAACAACCCCAGGGTAAGGATCCGCAGCGGCAGGCTGAGCAGCCGCACAACCGGGGCGATGAAGGCGTTAACGAACATGAACACCAGCGCGGCCCAAATGAAGGCGCCGATACCGCCCATCACGGACACTCCAGGTATAACCAGCGTGACCAGCCACAGCGCGACGGCCGTGACCACAACGTCGAGTGCAAAACGCATAAGAATCCCTCGTTCTTCAACATGTCTGCCACGGCAGCGCCATGCCGGAGACAGTACCGACATCACGCGGGCACCGTGAGCGCGGAAATAGCTAACTACCAGTATATCTGCGCGTTAGGCGCATGTCTGCGTGCTGGCCGGGCCCGCTAGTACAGGTCCATGATTGTGCGGATCTCCTCCGGGAGCTCCTCGACGCTGGTGATCTCCGGGCCGTCATAGTCGCGCAGGATGTCGCGCACCCGCTGGCGGCTCACCGAATCCATGATCGGCAGCTCCTGGGCCATCATCCGCGTCATCCACGAGTTCAGTGGAAGCTGCGTGCGCTCCGCGGCCTCATAGGTCGTGTCCTCGCCGACGCCACCGACTCGCAGTGGGGGCTCCTTCTGCTCTTTCGGCTGCTTGCCGACGATATTGGAGAGGCCTGTGCTGAGTTTTTCGAAGAGTCCTGCCATGCCTAGGGATTCTAGCCGGGGCTGCAGACAGGTCCCCGTTAATCGCCGTGGCTCCAGCCAAGGGGAGCCTGGCTGCCGGGGTAAAATACTGAGCATGAAGAAACCACCACTCGCGTTTGAAGCTCTGGCCGCTGCCGCAGGCACGGCTGCGTTCTATGGCATCAAGGACTTCCTGCTCGCTAGCCGGGGCCGTGGCTTGCTCCGGGGCGCGGCACTGGTCGCCGGGGTTGGCCCCTACGTGGTGCGTTCCACCGCCGACACGATGGAATTCGCGAAGGAGGAGTTCGCGAAGGAAAGCTCGCAGACCGCCGAGCTGCGCAAGATCCTCAACGACGCCCGCGCCCGCCAGCAGGAGGGATTTGTGCCGCAGGATAGCGACGTCGCCGACCTGGCTGCGGGGGAGGACGTCGCCGTCGATGGCGATGCCTTTAACGACGACGTCGTCCCGGACGCCGCGGTTGATGACGGTGCGGTTGCTGACGGTGCGGCCGACGATGACGGGGAGGAAGCAGAGGAAATCTGGCCGCCGAATGATCCCCGCTGGTGGGACCGGGTATTCAGCCTGCCGCCTTACGCCGTGTTGCCAGGGGCGGCGGCGTTGCTTGTCCTTGCCGTGACGGCGGGGGTGCGCATCGACCGCGCGATTCAGCGCGCTGGCGTGAAGGCGCTGGAATCCCGGGGCGTGAAGCACCCGAATACCGTGTGGGGCGTGATCTCCGGGGTGATTGGTGGACTCGCGGTGGTGGTGGACCGGAAGACCGAGGAGCGGGCGGTCGCCAGCGGGGCGGCGCGTCGACGCGATCGCTAAGATCGGGGCCATGAGCCCAGCGGATGCAGCACAGGACGCCAACACCAAGCCCTCGAGCGCCGAGCCCTCGAGCGCCGTGGCGTTGACACCCACCCCAACCCTGGCGGTGGCGCCCTCCGACCGGCCGGAAGACACGTCAGGGCCGATCACGTATTACCCGCCCGTGCTCGTTGCCTGCCGGGTGGGGGAGACGACCGCGATCTGGCAGGTCGAGACTGATCCGGAGCTGACGCGCGGCGACTTCTCCGGTGCCTGGCTGCTGGGGCCCGACGGGGTGAAGGGTTTCGCGGGGGAGGCCGAATGGATTGAAGATCGCGAGGACCCTGCTGCGATGGCGCGGCTGCTGCTCGTGCACCCGGTCTTCCTCACCGAGGACTCGGAAGGGGACATTAGCTACGGCGGCCTGACGGAAGGCGAGCTCCACCTCGTGGACGTTTCCGCCAGCCAGGAAGCGGCCGAGGCTGCGGTTGCTGCGGCAAAGGCCGAATTCGAGGAGGCCAACGGGGGCAAGCGTTCCACCGGGTGGGGAGAGGTTCGCCCCATCGAGCTGGTCGAGGGCCACCCGCCGCAGGGGCTGGACGAGGATGCGGAAAAAGCCGTGACCAGTGTGCTCGCACTGGCACGTGGTGTGCGCACCTGGAACCGGGACTGGGCTGCCTTCGAGGCCGTTCGGAAGCGCCGGCTGAAGAACGAGCCCGACCAGCCCCGCTGGGTACCGATCCGCCTGCAGGACTAGCCGGGGTTCTGGTCGGCGTGGGCCGCGGGTGCAGGGGCGGGGCCTGCGCCGGCAGACCCGATCAGTGTTACCGCGCGGCGTGGACCGTGACATGGACGGGGAGCCGGTGGGGTGGCGTCGTAAAAATCAGCGTGCGGGCGTCACACCAGGGCACCCGGCTAGTACGGGAGTGGTCAATCTAACGCCAGGACGGGCGGCGAGGGAATAACAATCGGCCAGGAAATCCGCGTAATCTAACCTCCGTGCCAGAGACTCCCAACGACCACACTCAGCCGCAGCCGCGCACGGCCGCGAAGCCTACGCCCGAGGGGCGTTTGGCTCGTTCCAAGGCCATCGCGCGGCAGTTTCTGCGTTTCGGCCTCGTCGGTGCCAGCGGCTTCGTGGTCAACCAGGCAGTCTTCGTGCTGGCGAAGAAGTTCTTCGACCGGGGCTTTGGCATCGACGACCTCGAAGTGCTTTTCCAGCTGCTCAACACCCAGTGGAATATGCGCTGGTACCACCTGTTTTCGGTGCTGGCTTTCCTCGTCGCGAACGTGTGGAACTTCGTGCTCAACCGCTACTGGACCTTCAAGGGCCACCACAAGCAGCCCTGGTGGATCCAGTTGCCACAGTTCATGGCGGTGGGTGTTTTCGGGCTACTAATTACGCTGGCGGTGTCCACGCTCGTGGTGCACACGAACTCGCCGATCGGGCTGCCGGAGCACATCTTCGATAACTCCACCGGCCTGCGCACCCGCTCCTACTGGGGTAACTTCATCGGCGTGATCGTGGCGGTGCCTGCGAACTTCCTCTTCAACAAACTCTGGACGTTCCGTAACAAGGGGCCGAAGGGTGCGGGTGGCTCGGAAGGCCACGCCGCCGACGTCGCCCCGAAGACCGAAACCAAGGAGCCCAAGTGACCAGCAAGCGGCCAGAACAGCCCGTGACCGGTAACGGACGCGGTGAGACGAGTGGCGCGAAGGCGAACGATGCGGCGGCAAACGGTGTGGCTGGTGCTTGGGCGTCGGGCGTCGAGTCCGGGGCGGGTGACGTCATCGTGAAGGACAACATCAGCCTGAACCAGCAGATCTTCCGCTTCATCCTGACCGGCGGGCTGTCCGCGATCGTGGATCTTGGCTCCACGCTATTCCTGCGCTTTGTCGTCGGGATGACTGATAGCGGATCGAAAGCTATCGGCTTCGTCCTGGGCACGCTCACGGCGTACATGATCAACCGGCGCTGGACCTTCAACGCCGCGCCGTCGACCAAGCGCTTCGTGATCACGATGGCCACCTATGCGCTCACCTTTGCGGTGCAGGTCGGCCTGTATAAGCTGTGCATCCCGTGGCTGGAGGGCATGGAGCTATCGCCGCTGGTCGTGCGCCTGATCTCCTTCGTGATCGCGCAGGGAACCGCCACGGTGCTGAACTTCTTGATTCAGCGTTTCGTGATCTTCCGCAACTAGCGGGCGGGGTGCGGGCTCGCTCCCGCCTCCTTTGCAGGTTCTTGGTTAGGACGCCGACCTGCGCGACCAAACCCCGCAATTACTTTTCTGGCAGGGGCTTGAGTAGTTCAATCCGCTGCCGCCCCGGGGCTACAACCCCGCCCTTGACCAGCGCGGACATCTCGCGCGACGTGGACTCCAGTGTGGTGCCCGCAAGGCCTGCGATGTCTTCGCGTCGGATAGGGGCCTCGAGGATCCGGCCGCCGTCGCTTAGACTCCGCCCGAACTTCCCATCCAGGTAATCCAGCGTATCGAGCACCCGGCTGCGCACCCGAGCCGTGGCGTTGTGCACCTTACGCCTCTGCGCCTCCAGCAGCGTGCGTTGCTGCAGATGCAGTATCGCCGCCCCAACCTGCGGGTGTTCGCCCACCATGCGCGTCAGCTTCTCTGCCGGTAGGAATAGGCAGCACACAGTCGTGCTCGCCCACGCCGTCACGGTGGCCTGCGCCTCGCCCGGCATCATCGCGCCCAGAACGTCGCCTTCCCCGCACAGATCCACGGTCAGCTCGTGGCCCTGCTCCGTGGCTTGGGTCAGCCGCACCACCCCGGACATCACCATATATAGCCCCCGTAGGGGCTCGCCCTGCGTGTAAAGCGGCTCGCCCGCCGCCCAGGCGTGAGCGACCACGTGAGAGTCGAATGCGCTGCGCCCAGCGGCGTCCAAATCGCGGGTGAGAGGGGAGCGCTGCATCACGCGATCCCGCAACTCGGGCGGGCATACGTGCGGTTCAGAGCAGTGTGAGGACATGCTCCCGATCCTAACCCGCAAGCCCTCGTTTGCCCCGGTCGAGTACCAATTCCGCTCAACTTGATCTGCATCAAGGAAGCCTGTGTCAAAGCCCCATAACTTGAGAGTTGAAGCAAGGAAACAGCAGCAACCGCCAGGAAGCATCCAGGCAATCAAGCCCCTTGCACAGCCCCACGAACGGGGCAACAAACCATCCACGAGGGAGAAGGAGACCCACAATGTCCAACGCAAACCTGAGGAACATCGTCCTGCGCTCCAATGAGTTCTCTTGCCCGAGCTGCGTCAACAAGATCGAGGCAAAACTCAACGGCATGTCCGGTGTGGACAGCGCCGAGGTGAAGTTCAGCTCCGGCCGAATTGTCATCGATTACGACGCCGACGCGCTGAGCGTCAAGGACCTCGTCGGTGCCGTCGCGGACGTTGGTTATAACGCCAAGCCGAGCGCTTACTAAGCACCGGATAACCAACAGCCAGCATGACCGCAGAGAGGCAGACGTGAGCAAGAAAAACACCCCTGACACAGCGAAAAGCACTGTGAAAAACTGGGGACCAGTGGTGGCGTCGGGCATCGCCATTGCCACCAGTTGGATCACCGGCATCGAGTGGATCATGCTGGTTGCCGCCGTCATCGCGGGCTACCGCATCGCCATCAGCGCGGTGCAGGCCCTGCGAGTGAAGCTGATCAGCATCGATCTGCTCGTCGTGACCGCTGCCGTGGGCGCGGTTTTTATCGACAATTACTGGGAATCAGCTGCCGTCACCTTCCTGTTTGCCCTGGGTAAGGCGCTCGAGACCGCAACCCTAAGAAAGACCCGCAAGGCCCTCAGCGACCTCGTGGATCAAGCACCAATGACCGCGCGCGTGCTCCGCGAAGGGGCCAGTGGCCCCCGCGAAGAAATCGTGGAGCTGTGGGAACTTGAGCCGGGGGACGTCGTCATCGTCAAAAACGGCGAGCAAGTGCCGGTCGACGGCACCATTGTCCACGGCGTCGGCGGACTGGACGAGGCCATGATCACAGGCGAGTCCATCCCCGCAGAGAAGAAAGGCGGCGACCAAGTCTTCGCCGGCACCTGGCTGCGCAGCGGCGCACTACGCGTCGAGGCCGTGGACATCGGCTCTGATACCACTCTTGCCAAGATCATTCACCGTGTCGAGGACGCCCAGGATGACCGCGCGAAAACCCAGACCTTCCTGGAGAAATTCAGCCGCTGGTACACGCCGGCCGTCATGATCAGCGCCATTCTGGTCGGCCTGATCACCCACAACACGGAGCTCGCCCTGACCTTGCTGGTCATCGGCTGCCCAGGCGCGCTCGTGATCAGTATCCCGGTATCCATCGTGGCCGGCATTGGGCGCGCGGCCCGCGACGGAATCCTCATCAAGGGCGGCGAGTACCTGGAGCAGGCCGCGAAGGTGGATGCCGTGGTCGTCGACAAGACAGGCACGCTGACCCTTGGCCGCCCGGCTCTGACCGACGTGCGTACCCTGCCGGATTCGCGCTGGTCGGAGGAGGAAATCCTGGGACTGGCCGCAGATGTGGAGAGTGCTTCCGAGCACCCATTGGCTGCCGCCATCGTGGAGGGGGCGGTGGACCGCGCCGTGCGCACGGCCGGATTCGTTGCCGAAATTCAGGACGCTGCTCCCGTGGTGGCGCAAGGGATTACGGGAACCGTGCCGGGCGTGGGCAGGGTGTCCGTGGGCACTGCGGAGCTGCTGGATGATGCCGCCAGTGGCGTCGATGACGCGCGAAGGATTGTGGCTGAGCTCAACGAGCAGGGCAAGACCGCGATGATCGTCGGGGTAGACGGCGTACCTCAGGGTGTGGTCGCCGTGGCTGACGAGGTGCGGCCAGAAGCGCGACCCGCGGTGGAGGCACTGCACGAGGCCGGGGTAAAGGTCGTCATGGCAACGGGTGACGCCGAGCCTGTGGCACGCAACGTCGCCGCCGAGCTGGGCATCGATGAGTTCCACGCGGGCATGCTGCCCGAGACGAAGGTGGACGTGGTCCGCGGGCTGCAGTCCGAAGGCCACACCGTGGCGATGCTGGGCGACGGCGTGAATGACATGCCCGCGCTGGCCACCGCCCAGATCGGCGTGGCGATGGGCGCGGCAGGGTCACCGGCCACCATCGAGACCGCGGATATCGCGCTGATGGCCGATCGGCTCACGAGGCTGCCGCAGTCGCTGATTCTGGCAAAGCGCACCGCGCGCACCCTGCGGGTTAATATCACCATCGCGCTCGCAACCGTGCTAGTCCTGCTGCTGGGAGTATTCCTCGGCGGCGTGACTATGGCCGTGGGCATGCTGGTCCACGAGGCGAGCGTGCTGCTGGTCATCGCGATCGCCATGACACTGCTGAGACCCGTGCGGACCTAAAAACTCTATCTGGGGTCGGCTCTTGTGCGCCGACCCCTTCTGGCAGGAGTTGGTTACTCGTGTGCCGGGCTGGGCCTAGGCTTGTTGTATTTTAGTTCGACGCAGGGATGGAAGCCCCGTTACTCTGGGCGCTCGAAGCGCTCCTGACGGCCCAAGGTATGGAGCTGGAGCCACTCGCGGAAGCCGGCGACGTCCTTGCGCTGGACCAGGAAGAACCACGCGAAGCGCGCGTACTCCTGCGGCAGCAACCGCCGCATGCCTGGTTGCGCCATGAGGTAACCGCGGTTGCGGTACGTGAAGTAGCGCTTGAACTCGCCATCCGGGTACTGCGTGTGCATACGCCCGCCGAGGATCGGCTTGAACTCCTCCGAGCCGTCCGGGTGCGCATAAGCGCAGGTCAGGCTCGTGCCGAAGCGCAGACCGCTGCGGACGATGCGGCGGTGATACTCGACCTCGTCGCCGCGGATGAACAGCCGATAATCCGGCACACCGATGATCTCCATCGCGCGGGCGGAAATCAGCGCGCCGTTGAAGAGGCTCGCGATGCCCGGCAGGAAATCACCCTCCAGCTCGGAGACGCGGCGGCGCCACGTCAGCCCCTGGCGCAGCGGGAAGGCCAGGCGATCCGGGTTATTGATGTTCGTGACCAGCGGGGATACTTGCGCGAGCTGCTCGCGCTCGGCGACGTCCAGCAGGGTGGCGAGGACATTCTCGTCGGCCGGGCGGCCGTCGTCGTCGGCGCACCAGATGGTGTCCGCGCCCAGGGCGAGTGCCGCGAGGAAGCCGAGGGCGAAGCCGCCAGCACCGCCCAGGTTCGTGCGGCTGGGCAGGTACATCGGGCGGGGACGTCGCTGGGGGACGTTAGCGGAAGCGGCGGAGGAGCTGGACGCGGACGTCGACGCGGTGGCGTCGTCGTTGTTGGCAGCGGCGCCGGTGGTCGGGACGTCGTTGTCGGCCTCGTCGTAGGCCTTGGTGATCGCGGCCCCGACGGTCTGGATCTCCGCGAAACGACGGGCGGTGATCTCCGCGGACGCGCGGCGAGACTGCGGCTCCCCGCCGAGCTTCGCGTGGACCAGGGTTTCGACCTCGGGGTCGGCGCCGTTGTCCACGACGATGACCCAGTCAGGACGACGGGTCTGCTTGGCCACCATGTCGAGGCTGCGTTCCAGCAGGTCAACGCGGTTGTGGGTGACGATCACGGCGGCGATGGTGCCACGCGGGTCGATGGCATAGCGCCCCGGGTTGGGTGCCGTGTGGTCTGCGGCCGGGGTGTGGGGGTCGTTTCCTGCGTGCGGGGTGTGCGGGCCGTTGTGGTGTGCTGAGGCGTGGCTGGCGCCCGAGGTGTGGGAGCCGGTGTGGCCCGAGGCTTGGGCGGTGGTGTTGATGGTGCCCTGGGGGCCGGTGATGCGGGCGATAGTGCTGGTGGCAGCGTTTTGAAGTCCTCGGAGCGCGCGTTTCATGGGTGCTACTCTACCCGGTCTGCGTGTGGCTCCTGACGATGCGCGCCGGGCGTGGCCGCCGGCCGTCGGGCGTGTGCTGGGGCTCGCGCTGCCCGGCACCCGGTTGCCCGGGGCGATGGCCACCCCGGCACCCCATTGCGTTTTGCAGAGTTTGATGTCGCTTTTGCGAGGTTTTCCGACATCAAACTCTGCAAAACTTTCGAGGGTGGGAGTGGGGTTAGTGATGTCGGGAACCAAACAGAGCGGATTGTTGTCTAAGAGAGTGTGGGGATTCAGGGACCCAGGGATCAGAACTCAGGGATACGCGCCCAGCGGTGCGGGATTAAGGGGGAGAACATGCGCAGTCCAATTCATTTCACGACGAAGCAGTTCCAGGAGGTTCCTAGGACTCCGAAGCAGCTCAGGGCGCTCGGGGTGACGAGGGCCGAAATGCACAACTACTTCGAATGCTGCACTTTTGGCACGTGGATCGCTAAGCCTACGGAACTGCTCCGGGCAGCAGATCGCACGCCAACGCTGGATCAGCGACAGAGAATCCTCAATAGGGCTAGGAAGCGCTCTCCCCTCAAAATTCCTCACGAGGTACGGGTGCGGGGCCACTTCAATGCCCACCCGATCTGGGTCGCGGGCGGGATCTCAGCCCTAGCTGTGAGGGGTTTTCCTTATTTTCACCACGGCGCCCCAGCGCACATGCTCACCCCGAGTTCGAGGGGTTTGTCACATGCAGATTCCGAGGCTCGAGTCAGCACGGCCCGTAAAAGATTTGCTCCTATCCGCGAGGTTGATGAGCTCTTGCCAGAATTGCCGGTTGCTCCGACATACATGGCGGCAACCCAGTTCCTCAAAGATGTCTCGCTGCAGAAGTACGCATGGAATGTGCGACCGTTAGGGCTGTTGAACCCCACTGAGCTGCGGGTCATTCAGGCTGCAGACACCCTGTGTACCTTCACACGCAATACTCCGGAACGGCTGCTGGCCAGAATGGATGAGTTCCTGCCGGCATCGGTGCGCGTGAAACGCTTGGTCCTCGAACATTGCGAGCTCGGCGCGGACTCTCCGCCAGAGACCTGGGTGCGGCTGCTGCTCAAACCCTTGATCCCGGACCTTGAAACACAACTCAAAGTGGCCGATGAGCGTGGCCCA
>DYZK01000052.1 GCA_020741275.1 Corynebacterium urealyticum | reverse complement strand
CTGTGGCCTCTCCCGGGACGCGCCACTGATCTTTTCCTTGTAAATCTCGGTCGCCCCAGCCTTCTGGAGCCGGGCTACCTGACGATCCAGATTCTGATCCGGTGTGCTGACGCGGGCGTACCCCACCAACTAGCCCGTGACGACGTGCTGGTGTTCATTTAGATCAAGTGGTAGCGACAGATCTGTCTCTTTGGCCATAAACCAACCCTAGAGCAACAGATTTTCCTGTAACTCGAAAGTGTCTCATTTGGCATGCTTCAAAGACACTCTCACGAGATTTTCGCGTTTCACCTGGTCAGGCTGCGCAGATTTACCGGAGGTTTTGGGGTTATCCACAGGGTGTGAACTGCAGCGATCCGCAAAACCCCAGGTCGCATATAACAGTAACTCAATAGGGCAATATGGCCGTGGGGCACCACAGTGCCCACCGCGAGCGGGGTTCACCGTATGCAGTAGGCATACTCCTGCCTTCGCCTAACGGCTCAGTTGGGGGCTGCCGCGCGAATCAAAGATTCGCTTGCCACAAAGACACCCACACACCACCAACCAGTCCTGGTCACGGTTGCGTCGTGGAAGAATCAACCCCACAGAGCTAACACTCCAGAGAAGGCCATGACCGCACCGCAATCTACAACCCCCACCCCAGCGACGTGATGAAAAACGGTGCCCCCGCCGGGGCGAAGGCCAAGGGGGGTTAGTTCCGGTTGAAGAGTCCTCGGAGGTGGGCGGTGGCGGCCTCGCTGGCGCGGGGTGGAGTCGAAGGTGTCGAAGTGCTGGAGCCCGGTCAGACCCTTTAAATATACCCCTAGGGGGTATATGCTTGATGTGGCAAGCGTTTCCGAATGGAGGGTTTATGCACGAGCATAGAAGCTTAATCAAGATTGCGGGTCTGCTCAGTGGGGCACTTCTGCTCGCCGGCTGCGGCGCCAATGAGAGTGAAAATGATCAGGGCCAGGCTGAAAGTAGCGCGACTAATACTTCGACGAGCGCTGAAAACGGGATGGAGCATTCGACGATGGACCACCCAATGGATGGCGGCCCGGCCCCCGAGGGCATTAGGGAGGCCGAGTCACCGAAGCATCCGGTTGGCTCTACGGTGACACTGACCGCTGACCATATGGAGGGAATGAACGGCGCGAAAGCCACCATCGCCGGGGCGTATGACACCTACACCTATGCGGTGAACTTCACCCCCACCACTGGCGGGGATCCAGTTGCAGACCACAAGTGGGTCGTGCAGGAGGAGATCACGGATGCCGGAGACCAACGTTTGGCAAACGGGTCAGAGGTCAGGTTGGAAGCAGACCACATGAAGGGCATGAAGGACGCGAAAGCCACCATCGCCTCTTCCACGGACGAGACCGTTTACATGGTCGACTATGTGTCTGACGGCATGAAGATGACCAATCACAAATGGGTCGTAGAAAGCGAAATCAAGTAGACCCTGAGCTTGGGGCAGAGGTTTACAGAGGCTCCCAGCGCTCCGTAAACCTGCCCGCTGATTCAGAAGGTAGTGAAATAGAATGACGGATCCGGCTGCGCACACAGGCTCAAAGAGGGCTGCAGTGCCCGGTCATGGGAACGATGATCCGCACATGTCTCATGGCCACCATGACATGCAGCACGGTAACCACAGTCATCATGACGGTCACGCTGGTCATGGGGACCATATAGGACAGTTCCGTCGGTTGTTCTGGGTCAACCTTGTCCTTGCGGTCCCAGTGGTCGTTTTCTCGCCCATGTTCGCAATGCTTCTGGGGTATTCCGTACCCGCCTGGACGGAGTGGGTTGCCGCCGTATTCGGCACTGTCATGTACGCCTGGGGTGGTCGTCCGTTTCTTTCTGGTGCAGTTAGCGAGCTAAAAACGCGCCAGCCCGGGATGATGTTGCTTATCGCTTTAGCGATTACCGTGGCATTTGTTTCGTCCTGGGCCGCCACCCTCGGGATTATCAACCACGACCTGGAGTTCTGGTGGGAGCTGGCGCTGCTGATCGTCATTATGCTGCTGGGCCACTGGATCGAAATGCGCTCCCTGGCTCAGACGACATCAGCGTTAGATTCACTTGCTGCATTACTCCCCGATGAAGCTGAGCGGGTTGAGGGCGAGAATGTCGTCAAGGTGGTCCCGGATGAATTGCGTGTCGGGGACATTGTCATAGTCCGCCCTGGCGGGAGTGTTCCCGCAGACGGCATGATCGTCGCAGGCCGTGCTGAAATGGACGAGTCCATGATCACTGGCGAGTCCCGACCGGTTATCCGCGAAAGCGGGGATGCGGTCACCGCCGGCACCGTCGCCACGGATTCGGGCCTGCGTGTAGAGATCACCGCCATCGGCGATGACACAGCACTGGCAGGAATCAACCGCCTCGTTTCGGAGGCACAGGACTCCTCCTCCCGCGCCCAGCGGATCGCTGACCGAGCTGCCGCGCTGCTGTTCTGGTTTGCGCTCGGATCGGCTCTGATCACCGCTGTTGTTTGGGCATTTTTGGGGCATCCAGATGACGCGGTTGTTCGCACCATTACTGTGCTCGTTATTGCCTGCCCCCATGCTCTGGGCCTGGCGATCCCGCTTGTCGTATCCATCGCCACTGAGCGTGCGGCACGTGGTGGCGTGCTCGTCAAGGATCGTCTCGCACTAGAATCTATGCGCCAGGTCGATGCGGTGCTATTCGATAAAACTGGCACCTTGACCAAGGGCGAACCCGCCGTCACCGGATTCGAGGCGACGGGGGATCTCGATGCTGATCAGGTACTCGCTTTGGCTGCATCCGCTGAAAGCGACAGTGAACACCCGCTTGCCAGGGCTATCGTCACCGCCGCCCAGGACAAAGGCCTCCAGCTGAAGGCCGCCACTAATTTTTCCTCGTCTCCCGCCGTGGGTGTTACCGCGACTGTAGATGGGCATGAAATCCGTGTCGGAGGGCCCCGGTTGCTTGAGGAGGCTAAGCAGGATGAAATCCACCAAGCCAGCGCGTGGCGCTCGGAAGGTGCGATCATTCTGCATGTCCTTCAGAACGGGCGAGTGATTGGCGGTATCAAGCTTGACGATGAGGTCCGCCCTGAATCTCGTGAAGCCGTCGACGCCCTGCACCGCCTCGGCATCGAGGTCGTTATGATCACCGGTGATGCTGAGGCGGTGGCAAACACAGTAAGCCAGGAACTTGGTATAGATCGCGTCATCGCTGGTGTTAGCCCCGAGGGAAAGTCGGCAGAGATTGCTGCGCTTCAACGCGAGGGCAAAAAAGTGGCGATGGTTGGTGACGGGGTTAACGATGCCCCTGCGCTGGCGCAGGCCGACGTTGGCATTGCTATTGGTGCTGGCACCGACGTTGCTATCGGCTCAGCCGGGGTAATTTTAGCTAGCTCTGACCCCCGCTCGGTGCTCTCGGTGATTCTCCTGTCACAAGCCACCTATCGAAAGATGAAGCAAAACTTGTGGTGGGCTGCCGGATACAATCTTCTTTCGGTTCCTCTCGCCGCTGGCGTTCTCGCGCCTATCGGCTTTGTCCTGCCCACGTCGGTCGGCGCACTCATGATGTCGCTGTCAACAATCGTTGTCGCGCTCAATGCCCAGCTTTTGCGACGCATTAATCTTTCACCGGAATCCAGCGCCCGGATTATGTCGGGGAGTCAGTTGAAAAACGGTGCTTCCGCCAACGCGGGGGCTTGAGGTTAGTTCCGGTTGAAGAGTCATCGAAGATGAGAGGAAGCGGTCTCGCTGGCGCGAGTGGAGTTCTCCAGTACGTCCACGAGTGCGCGTTGCTGGGCGGCCTTCTGACCACCCCTGCGCCCCATGGTTGCCAGTGCTTTTCGTTCGCGGGCGGTGGCGCTTCCAGCGCCTCCAAGAGGTGTCCCCGTACCGGTTCGGTGCTTACCGCTGAGGACGTAGCCGCGAACGCGGCGTGCCATCGTCAAACGGTCTCGTTTAGGCGGCAGCTCCGATTCGTGGTGATCGGCTTCCACAGCCTGGGCGACTACGAGTGGATGCTCGCCTTCGAGCCCCCAGACGTCGCGGAGGTCGTGGACCTGATGCGCACGATGCGTTACACCAAGGCCCGCAGGTATGTTTTCGAGGAGACCCCGTTCCTCACTGGCCGCATGATCACTGACTGGCTGCCGGAGTTCGTCGAGTCCCTGCCTTAAGGATTCGAGGCTCTCTGGGCGCAGGCCTGCGGGTCTGTGCGACTCGAGTTCTTCCCGCCCTCAGCCCCACAGCGGGCTGAGGGTTTTTCTGTGCTTCTTTTCCAGGTCTATCGCTACGCTTTAGCCCTCAAAAGGGCTCAACGTCCCCACGACTTGCAATGGCCCATACTGTGCCCGGGGCGTGTCTGCACCGAGTTCTAAGCTGGGGCTAGCGCCTGCTCGAGGCGGGCGACGTCATTAAAAAAAACCACAGCACCGCAATCACTATGAGGTGGGCAGTTAATTCTCGAGCAACTCATCGAGAAGCCTGCGTACCCGAGCGTCGATCTCATCGCGGATCAGGCGCATTCGCTCGATCCCCTCGATGCCCCGCTGGGACGGCTCGTCGATCACCCACCGCTCGCACGTTCCGTGGGCATCGTCGGGTAGCTCCAACTGGGCATCCTCACCGAGAATGACGGTGCGGTCGACCTCCCGCAGTAGCTGCGGGTCGATCCCCTTCGGGGTTACGCCGGACATGTCGGCCCCGACCTCACTGATAGCCTCGACAGATTCGGCGTTGAGCTTGTGGCCAGGCTGGGTGCCGGCAGACCGGATCTCAACCCGGTCGCCAGCGTGCTGAGCGGCCAGGGCTGCGGCGATCTGGGACTTGCCGCCGTTGCTCACGCAGACAAACAGAACTCTCGGACGGGTACTCATGAGATGGCATTCTCCTTCTCGGATACAGCAGTCTGTGAAGACGATGTGGGGGATGCGGGCAGGGTCGGATCCTGGGGGAAGAGTTTCGGCCCCAACCGCAGCATGACGTAGACCAGGCCGACGAGCACCGGGACCTCAATCAGTGGCCCGATGGTGCCGGCCAGCGCCTGTGCGGAATTCGCCCCGAAGGTACCGACCGCCACGGCGATGGCCAGCTCGAAGTTATTTCCTGCGGCCGTGAACGACACCGACGCCGACTGCGCGTAGTTCATCCCCGACACCTTCGTGACAGCCAGCGCGAGGGCGAACATGCCCACAAAGTAGATCAGCAGTGGCACCGCTAGACGAGCCACGGTCCACGGTTGGGAGGTGATTTGCTCGCCTTGCAGGGAAAACAGGAGCACGATGGTATACAGCAGCCCGAGCAACGCCAGCGGGGAGATCGCTGGCAAGAAGGTGTCCTCGTACCAGGCACGCCCCTTGGTCTTCTCACCGATGAGTCGAGAGAGCACTCCGGCCAACAACGGGATGCCGAGGAAGACGAGCACGGAGGTGGCGATGGACCAGAAGGAAAACTCGGCTGAGGTGGTAGCCAGACCCAGCCAGGAGGGCAGGATCTGGAGGTAGAACCAACCAAGCACGCTGAACATAATCACCTGGAACACCGAGTTGATGGCCACCAGCACGGCCGTGGCCTCCCGATCACCACACGACAGGTCCGACCAGACGAGCACCATCGCGATGCACCGAGCCAGGCCGACAATGATCAGCCCCGTGCGTAGCTCCGGCTGATCAGGCAGGAAGATCCAGGCCAGAGTAAACATGAAAGCCGGGCCGACCAGCCAGTTAAGGACGAGGGAAACGGTCATCAGGCGTTTATCGGCGACGATCTTCCGGGTCTTGTCGTAACGGACTTTCGCCAGCGGCGGGTACATCATCACCAGCAGGCCGAAGGCGATAGGCAGGGATATTCCGCCGACCTCCAGGGAGCCCAGAGCGTCACTAATACCGGGGAACGCCCGGCCGAGGAGTAGGCCAACAGCCATGGCCAGAAGGATCCACACCGGTAGGAAGCGGTCCAAAAAGGACATGCGCGGGCGATGGGAAACAGTCATAAGACCTCTTTTACATATTGATGGTTATCGATACTAAAAATAATCTTCATATAGATGACCGTCAATATAGGATGGCTATTATGACCCTCCCGCAGATCCTTCCACTCACTGATCTTGCCTCCTGTTGCTCGCTCGGTTCTGGCCCCCTGACCGAGCAACAGGCCGAGCGTTATGCCACCTTGTTCAAGGTGCTGGCCGACCCTGCCCGCCTGCGGCTGCTGTCGAGGTTGGCGGCCGAGGGATGCGGCCCGGTCAGTGTCGGGGAGCTCACAGAGAAATCTGGATTGAGTCAGCCGACTGTGTCGCACCACCTCAAACGATTGACCGAAGCCGGCCTGCTAGAGAAGGTACGAGTAGGCCGGACGGTCACCCACCAGGTCCGCCCGGAACTGTTCGCAGAGCTGCGCACCGTACTGCAGATGGACTGACCCGCCACCGACGAGCAGGAAACGATCACACATGCGACCAGCAAGCACGCCGTGACGATCATCTCTAGGCCTTGAGCAGCTCGGGCGCGATCGCCAGCGGATTCTCGTGCTCCGCCAAGGAACGCTCCGGATGCAGCGCCCCGCGGTTACCGCTCGCCATACCGTTACGCAGGGCGTGTCTGCACCGGGTTCTAAGCTGGGATTATCGCCTGCTTGAGGCGGGCGGCGTCATTAAAAAACCTCAGCACCACAACCACAACACGAAAAGGCGAGAGCATGACGGAAGAGATGAAGAAGGACCAGTCCCTGGCAGAGGCGATGAATACCGCCTACGAGGCCGGCATCGAGATGCGGCGTGCGGTCATGGGCGATGATTTCGTCGACGCCGCGCTGGAGCGCAACGCCGGTAAGGACGGCGAGGAGCTGCAAAAGCACATCTCCGCGACCGTCTGGGGCTCCATCTGGAACCGGCCGGGCCTGGAGAAGCGTGACCGCAGCCTGCTGAACATCGGCATGCTCGTCGCGCTGCGGGCCACCGGCGAACTGCGCGGGCACATCCGCGGCGGCCTGCGCAATGGCTTGACCCGCGAGGAGATCACCGAGGCCGTGCTGCACACCGCCGGATACTGCGGGGCACCCGCGGCACTGAGTGCGATGAAGGTCGTGCAGGAAGTGCTGGAGGAAGAGCTCGGGCCGAAGGAGAGCTAGCCCGCCGCGCTTCACCCCCACACAGCGCCGTAGCCCGGCAGGCCGGCTTACCAGCACCCTCTCCTGCCCGGCGCGCTAGCTGCCCAGCGCGTCCTCCAAGTAGCGGTCGCGGCCTGCCCACAGGCCGGCGAGGAACTGAAGCACCACCAGGGCCACCAGGCCAGCCATGACGACGGACCACGGCTGGGCCACTCCCCCGCCGGAGAGCACGTCGTGCAGCGCGCCCGCGCCAACCGGGCCGATCGCGGAGCAGGTGTAGCCCGCGGTCTGGCTCAGCGCGCCCAGCCCCGCCGTGCCCGCCACCGTGCGGGTGCGCAGCATCGCCAGGGAGAACGCGATACCCGTGGCAGTACCGTGCCCGATGCCAAAGAGCACCGCGAACGCCATGCCCAAGTGGGCGGGCGCGAAGTACATTCCCGCCAGGCCCACGCCCAAACCCAGGGAGCCGATGGAGGTCGCCCACACCTGGCTACGGGTGCGGTGCACGAGGATGCTCACCGCCAGGGCACACGGGATCGCCACCAGGTTCACGACGGTCAGCATCTCGCCGCCCGCGTTCTCCCCACGGTCCTGCTCCAGGAACATCGTCGGCAGCCACGCGTTGACCGTGTAGAAGAGCACGGAAAGCACCGCGAAGTACACGCTCACCGCCCACGCCAGCGGGGCGCGCAGCATGCTGCTCATCGCGATCGCCGGTGGGGCCGCCTTCGCACTGGATGCCGCGCCGGAGGCATCGGCGGAATCGTCCCCGGCGCCCTCCGCAGCGCCGGACGCCCCGCCATTCTCAGTGAGCTGCACCTTCGCCGCCGGGGTACCCGGACGCAGCTTCACCCAACCAACCTGCGGCAACCACAGCGGCAGCGCGATCACCGCAAGAATCCCCCAGCTCAGCAGCGCGATCCGCCACGACCCCGTGGCCCGAGCGATCGGCAGCGTCAGCCCACTGGCCAGCGCCGGGCCCGCGTACAGGCTCACCGTGTAGACACCCATGAGGATGCCGCCCCGGTCCGGATAGCGCGCCTTAATAAACGCCGGCAGCAGCACATTGCCGATGGTGATCGCCACGCCCACCACAGCCATGCCGATGAATAGCGCAGTGGCGCTAGGCACCAGGCGGATCGCGAACCCCACCATCAGAATCACAAGGGCTGCGAAGATTGTGCGGGCCAGCCCGAACCGACGTCCCCACCCTGGGGCGCGCATGGAAAGAAGGACGAACGCGAGCAGCGGAACGGTCGTCAACAGACCCGCCGCGGTGGCGCCGAGTGCGAGATCACTACGGATATCGGGGATCACGAAGGCCACGGAAATGATCGCCGGGCGAAGATTCAGCCCGACAAAGAAGATCCCCAGCAGGGCGATCAACATGCTGGGGCGGGCGGCGCGCTGTGCACGCCCTGCGGGTGCGCCGGTGGGCTCGGTCATCTCGCGTGGCTCTCCTTCGCTCGTCTCGGGGTTGGTAGCCGGGGGCTGGTCCTAACCAGCGCCTGCCGGCAACCCCAAGCAGCTTAGCCAACGCTCAAAGCACCTCAACCAGGAGGCGTGAGCCTAGGCCAGCAGGTACTCCTGCGCGAGCACAACCGCCGCCATCAGCAGCACGAAAACCCCGAATGCGCGCTTCAACTTCGCCGCAGGAATATGCGAGCCCAGCAGCGTGCCAAGGATCGTGCCGGCCATCGCAAGCCCGGTGAAGCTGGCGAGCGCCTGCCAGTCGACGTCCACGTGGAGCATGTGGGAGAGGAACCCCGATGCCGACTGCATCGCCACGACCAGCAGCGAGGTCCCGATCGCGGCCGGCATCGTGAATCCCACGAGCAGTGCCAGGGCTGGGACGACGAGGAAGCCGCCGCCCGCGCCGACCAGCCCGGAGATCACGCCGATGCCGAGGGCTGCGAGGACGATCTTCACTTTCTGGGCCCGGCTCAGCGGGAGGGTCGCTGCGGTTCCTGCGCTGCGTGGGGTTGATTTACCCTTCGTGCGGCTCGGCGCCGCAGGTGGGGACGGCTTCCGGCCGCGGACCATGCCAATGCCGGAGGCGATCATCACGATGGCGAAGATCGTCATGACGACGATGCCGGGCAGCAAGGCCGTCAGTTGCCCGCCCGCGAAGGCGCCGAGCATCGCCAGCCCACCGAAGACGACGCCCGTCACCCACCGGACGTTTCCTTTTTTTTGTCCCCGTGCCCGCTGTTCCTTGGTGGGGCGGGCGTGCAGCAACGTGGAGAACAGGCTGGTGAGTCCGACGATGAACAGGGAGCCGGTGATGGAGTCCTGGGTGGGCCAGCCCGCGATATAGCTGAGGATCGGCACCATGAGGATTGCCCCGCCGCCGCCAAAGAGTCCAATGGTGATGCCAACGAGGATGGCAAGGATGTGGGCGGTGATCAGCGCTGCGGACAATCTTTCACTTCCTGGCTTGAGGGTGGTGCCGAAAGTTCTCTCAACTCTTGTGCCATCCATGCTAGATGGGGCTGTGGGCGTGGCTCACCGCTGGCCGGAAAAATTGGGGTAGAAAGCGCAAAACCATCGAGCGGGGGGGGATGCTCGATGGCTTTACTTCCGGGGAGTCACATCCCAACCATCCTCATCAGGGGGGGTTGGAGGATATGCGGTTGGGCAGACATCAACCCGGCACAAACGATGATAACGGTTTGGAAAAGATTTGAAAAGTCAACGCGAATTTTAGCTTCACGCCACCGG
Organism: Corynebacterium urealyticum; assembly: GCA_020741275.1. Lineage (GTDB taxonomy): Bacteria > Actinomycetota > Actinomycetes > Mycobacteriales > Mycobacteriaceae > Corynebacterium > Corynebacterium urealyticum_A. Next base: position 49,113 of record DYZK01000052.1, on the reverse strand, counting down.
CTAATTCGCAGGTCAAGGGGGTAAAATTCCTTGGTTTTCTAGCTCATGATCCTGCTCACTAGCGGCCTGAATTGGGTTTTTGGAGCACCCTCCGACGGATACAGCAAAGCCCCGGCCACAGGGTGGCTGGGGCGATACTGCCGGACTGCTATTACCGGATGCGCGGGGCCTATCCCCGCGGGATGCGCGGAGCCCCTTAGGCGACCGGGCCGCCGCAGTTCGGCCATGCTCCAGCGCCCTGGCCAGCCAGCACCTTCTCGGCGATCTCGATCTGCTGGGCCTTCGTGGCTTGGTCAGCGGTCGGTGCGTACTGGGTGCCACCGAAGCCTGCCCAGGTCTGAGCGGAGAACTGCAGGCCACCGTGGTAGCCGTTGCCGGTGTTGATGTGCCAATCACCGCCGGACTCGCATGCTGCGACCTGGTCCCACTGGCCAACAGTTGCTGCGTTTGCCGTCGGTGCAACCAGTGCCGGTGCTGCGATCACGCCGGCTGCCATTGCGAGGCGGGTCAGGTTGGTCTTGACGGACTTGCGCATAAAGTGTTCGCTCCTTCGTCTTTCGGTAACAATTCGATTACGAGTCCGCCAACCTACCCACCATGCACCCCCGCCCGTCAAGCGAATCCCGGAAACTTTTTTAATTTTCTGCCTCGGACGCCCCCCTCACAGGCCTCTCACCTGCTCGTATCCAAATGCCCTGATAATTCCCTGATGATGCCACTACGGTGCAACGTCACCGTCCTATTCCCTTAGCCTTTCCGCAGGGCGCGCCGCCCGCTGGCGAGAACGAACGGCATCGCCAGACGCATGAGGCGGGCCTGCGCGCCCACCCAGCGCTGGAAGCGGCCGCCGAGCGCGGGGAACACGATCTCCGCTGGCCTGCCGAGGAGCGGGCGCTTCTTAAAGGACCGGACGATGGTCTCGGCGATAACCTCCGGGCCCACGGACTTCTCAGCAAAAGCCGCCACCGCCGAAGGGTCGCGCTTTTCCTGTTCCAGCATCTCCGTCCGCACCCCGGGCGGGTGCACGAGCGTGAACGCCACGCGGCTGGCGTGTTCCTCGATGGCGACGGTGTTGATGAATGAACGCAACGCATGCTTGGTCGCACCATAGGAGGAGTAGCCAGGCAAGGGAAGGAAGCTCGTCATGGAACACACAGTCACGATGTGCCCGCCACGGTCCTTCATGTACCGCATGGCTTCCAGCGTGCCGTACATGGGGCCAAAGAAATTCACGTCCACCATCTGCCGGTGCTGGTCATTGGTGAGGTCACGTGCCCAGCCGGTGTGGATCATCCCGGCGTTGTTCACCAGGATGTCCACCGGGCCGAGCTGCCGTTCCACGTCCCGGAAGACCGTGGCCCACGCTTCTTCGTCGCGGACGTCGTGTTCCACACCGATGGCGCGGACGTTCTTGGGTAGTTCTTCAGCAACGGAGCGTGCGGCGTCACCGTTGATGTCCGTGACAGCGACGTCGTAGCCCGCCTGCGCTGCGGCCCGAGCGGTTGCTGCGCCGATGCCACGCCCGGCGCCGGTGATCAGGACGACGCTCATGCTTACGCCCCCTCCAGGTCAATGATCTCGATGCAACCTTTGCGCGCGGGGCCGCCGATCGTCGGGTCGTCGTTAATCGTGGTGGCGCAGAACAACGTGCGGTCGTTATCGCCGCCAAGCTCCACGTCGAGCGTCTTGTTGCCTGTGCGGATGCGCTCCACGATGTGGCCGCCCGGCTTCACGAGGACAACCTCCGCACGCGTGGCATTGGCAATCCAGATCGACCGCTCGTCGCTATCCAGCGCAATCCCATCGGGGGCCAGCGAGATGGGCAGCGCATTGGCGATGCGGGGGTTTTCCAGCACGCCGGCGGCCGTGCGGACAATAGTGCCCAGCGGTGAACGGGAGTTGAGCTGCTTCCACAGGAATTCGGGCATGAGCGGGGCATACGGCCGGGGGTTAACCAGCACGCCATCACCGTCGACATCGCATTCGGTCAGCTGCAAGCGCAGGGTCTCGGCGACGACGACGGAGCCGCCAGGCAGTTGCACCGTTCCGTTGGGGAAGAGCATGTCCGGGCCGGTTCCTGCAATCGTTCCGTCCGGGGCGATGCACACCACTCGCGTCGAGGGCGGTCCCGGTGGTTTGTACAGATGGGAGTTCGCGTTCTCCCGGTGGAAGGCGTGGTAACCAAAACCGAAGTTGCCCACGTAGGCGTATCCATCGGGCGTGACCATCATGTCGTTGGCGTGGCCGCCACAGTAAGCACTGATGTCTGCGTGTTCTGTCAGCTCGCCATCGGCACTGCGCCGCCAGATGACGTGCTGATCCATGGAGACGATGAGCATGTCACCGTTGGGGAGGAAGCCCAGGCCGCCGGCACGACCGGGGATGTCGCCCAAGACCTCTTCCCCACCTGGTTTGGTCCAGCGGTGGAGAGTGCCGGTTGCCATGTCCACGAAATAGAGGGCCCCCTGGTGCCAACGGAGTGACTCGGGGACGCCGTATCCATCGAGAAGCACTTTCGTTGCCCTAACCATGCGGTCATAATAAGCCCGGAAAAGACGACGCGGGCGGAGTTCTCCAAAGAAATCAACCCGCTGGTTCGGCAACACGGCCCCAAATGCGGGTTAAGCGACAAAATGTGTCCGGATTTGTCGATTTGGTTGGGATGATCAGGGGTAATCCGGAAAGTATATGCTTTCGGGGGTTTCCCCTCCGCTTCCGTCGAACATCCGGCCGACTGAGCCCCTGGAATGTCGGGGGCGTGCTTTATATTGAGTGACGCCCTCAACACGATGAACCAAGGAGCAGGAATGGGTCGGCAACATGGGTTTGCGGTCGTCGATTTGGAGACGACCGGACTGAGCAACCAGGACCGCATCGTGGAGATCGGCGTGGTATTGCTGCGCCCCGACTTCTCCGTGGAGCGCACGTGGGAGACACTGATCCAGCCGGAGCGCGACATTCCGAATAGTTACATCCATAAGGTCACGGCGACTGATGTGGTGGATGCACCTTTATTTTGCGACGTCGCTCGGCATCTGGGCTCGCTGCTCAATGGCCGCACTCTGGTGGCGCACAATGCTTCGTTTGAGCACCGGTTCCTTACCAACGAGTTCGCGCGCGCCGGTGCGGAGGACGGCTTGTGTGAGTGGCTGGACACGATGCGGTTGACGAAGCAATATTTGGGTGTCGCAAAGTTGAGCGAGGCGTTGGACATCGCGAAGATTCGTAACCGGTCTGTGCACTCTGCGCTCGCGGACGCCGAGGCAACCGCGGAGCTCCTCCGTTACTTGTGCGTCGGCAACGGCGTGGACGTCGAGAAGTATCCGGTGGCGACGTTCACCACCACTTCCACCGAGGCCCCGAGTCTCCCGCGCGGCGGCGAGCGGTCCTGGGCTGGGCAGCTTTCGCGCACCTTGCCGACGGCCCCCACCAAGACCGAAGCCGACTATCGCACCGAGCTGACCTGCGCACTTGTCGACCGCACCATTTCCCGCAGTGAAATGCGCCTGCTCGAATCCACCGCCATCGCCGCGGGCCTCAGCGCCAACGACGTCGATGCAATCAACGAAGAGTTCACCCGCCAGCTCGCCGTCGAAGCCTGGGCCGACGGCATCATCACCGACGAGGAGCGTGTCACGCTGCTCGACATCGCCGAGGCGCTCAACGTCGATGCGCAGCTCGTGCGCTCGCTTCTCGACGAGCCCACCTTCGGGCCCACCCCCGCCACCTTCGCCCTGCGCCCGGGCGAGCGCGTTGCGTTCACCGGGGTCCTCGACATCCCGCGCGACGTATGGACCGACCGCGCCACAGCCGCCGGCCTCGACGTCGGCGGCGTGACCCGCACGTGCGCCGTCCTCGTTGCGGCGAATCCGGATTCGATGAGCGGGAAAGCGAAGAAAGCACGCGAGTACGGCGTTCCGATCATTAGCGAGACCCACTTTGCCCGGCTACTGAAATCCATGGAGGATCCGGCCGAGGAAGCACCGGCTGTTGGCGCTTCTGATGTTGCCTCGTCCGCTACTGCTCCGGAGCAGTTTTCGTGGCTGACCCCCGAGCAGTCGCACGCTGTTGGCGCGTCGAGTCCGCGCATTGCCGCCGCGTGGATTGAGCAGCACCCAGACCGCCCGTTGCACGAGATCGCCGCCAACCTCAAACCCCACCACGTCCCCGAAGCGACCGGACGCGGCATCGACCGTTACCTCGCCATGTGGAGCCTCGAGCACCCAGAGATGCTCAACGCCAGCGCCGACGATCTAATAGACCTGCACGGCGTCGGCCCGAAGCGGCGCAGCCAACTCGTGGAAATGGTGGTGGACCTCGCCGTCGACGGCGTCGACGAGCCGGTCGAGGTGGAGGCGGAGGCGGTGCCGGAGGTAGCTCCGGAGGCCTCCGAGCCAACGCCGGACGAGCTGCTTGCCGCAGCGTATGACCCTTTGCACGCGTCGGTTCCCACCCAATCTTCCCCGTACGATCCAGCGCTGGTCACGCCTGCCGTTACCCCGAAGCGACCCCCCAAGTCTGGGAAGGTATTCAAGCAGTCAGCGATCATCACCGTAGCGTCGTTTGTTCTCTTCGGCCTGTACCTACAAACGTTCGACCCGGAAGCTGAGTCCTTCATCGCCGTTCTGCTTGCCATAGGCGTGGTGTTCGGGGGCCTGACGGCGGGAGTGTCTGGCGTGGTAGCGCTGATCAGCAAGTTGCGGAGCTAGAGCTCCGGGCATTATGTGTGCCGGAGGTCCGGTTGGTGACCGGATTCAGCATTAGGCTTTCACCTCACCCTTTTCCCTACGGTTGAGAACAGCCACTCCCGCAAAAGCGCGTCCGCACAGCCTAGTGACGAAGACATACGCGCCACTAGGAAGGGCGTGCCAATTTGGGGCACATTTTCGAACACTACTAGGAGTTCCGAAGACCGCGTTTGAGCGAACTTGCAAAAGCGGGTATAGAAATGTTGCAAAGTCGGGCATGAAACCGTTGCAAAAGCGGGTATAGTGCCCATATGCAGTACTTTTCACGCTTTGCAGATCAAGTATTGGAAGACTCCCTCCAGTTGTGGAGCTTCCAAGCTCACATATAAGGACATGGCCGAGCAGGCCGTTCGTGGCGGATGGCCAGGGCTGCTCGGGGCGAGCACTCAGCAGGCGGTCATGTTTAACCGCTCATACCTGGACAACATTTTCGACGTGGAAGTGCCAGAAAATGTTGGCACACGCCACAACCAACTAAACATTCGCCGGACCTTGGCATCCATCGCTCGGAATATTTCTGGCGAAGCAACGTTGAAAACACTCGCTGCAGACGTGTCTTCGGATGCCACAACAGTCGACCCGAAAACGGTCTCCACGTACCTCCAAGCGCTTACCCGGATATTCATCCTCGACGGGTTGCAACCTTGGAGCGTCGCGCTCCGATCTAAATCACGACTGCGTACCTCGCCGAAGCTCCATCTCGCTGACCCCAGCCTGGCCTGCGCCGCCTTGGGTATCGGTGTTGACCGCCTCGCGAATGACCCGGAGTTCTTCGGCCAGATCTTTGAGTCCATGGTCATTCGAGATCTGCGCGCGGCAGCCGCCCTCCAGCACGGGCGTGTCTATCACTACCGTGACAACACGGCCCTTGAAGTTGACGCCATCATCGAATACCCCGAAGACGGCAAGTGGGGCGCCTGCGAAGTCAAACTCGGGGCATCGCAGATCCCACAAGCCGAAGCGAACCTCATCAAACTCCGTGACGAACGTGTCGACATCAACAAGATCGGGTCGCCTGCATACCTAGCTATCATCACCGCAACGGAATATGCATACACGCTTCCTAGCGGAGTGCACGTGATCCCCTTGGGAGTCCTGACCGCTTAGGGGCAGCAGAGGCTAGTCAAACTATTCTGCCGGAACTGCACAAGCGGGTGTGCCACCCGTGAACTGGAGGTTTATCGCACCAGAAGGAACGCAATCACCGCTCTGCTGCGCGCCTAAAACTGCGGCGCGGGCCTCGGATGTTCCAAGCTGTAGTACGTGGATACTAGTAACCCCAAAGCTAAGCGGAGGGGTCTGGTGGCGTCGCCACCCTCACCCCTCCATCATTCCCGCAGACGCAAAGGAACCCCAGGCCGTGTGACCTGGGGTTCGTGCTGTGGAGCATAGGAGAATCGAACTCCTGACCTTCTGCTTGCAAAGCAGATGCTCTACCAATTGAGCTAATGCCCCGAACTTCATTCGAAGTGTGTTCGAATGGTGGGCCTAGGTGGACTCGAACCACCGACCTCATCGTTATCAGCGATGCGCTCTAACCGCCTGAGCTATAGGCCCTTCGAACAGGGACTAGTGTATCCATGCGATGCGATATAAACCAAATCGCCAGGTCAGCCCCTGTTTTATGAAGTTTTCTTCCACTGGAACGCAGGCCTTTGAGCTAGGCCTCTTCCGGCGCTTTCGACGTCTTCGGCGTGGCCGCGTTGTCCGGGACGGCCGCTGCGTCCTCCGCGCCCGCGACGCGCAGCTTCAGCCCGCCGAGGACGTCCGCCGCCGCGTTGTACACCAGCGCAGTCAGCGGCACGATGCCCCAGACGACGAAGAACTCCAGAACACCGACGAGAGCCACCGCGCCCAGCACGCCCCAGCCGGAGATCCCGCCGAAGCCCGCGATGTCGGCGAGCAGGGTGTTCATGCGGCCCCACACGCCGGCCACAGCCAGCACGAGCCACAGGAGCATCCAGGCCAGCACCCACACCACGAAGGTGACGCAGCCCGCCGCCAGGCCGAGCCGGCCGGCGGAGCGCACGTCGATGGACGTCAGCGTCAGTTCCCGTCCGCGCGGAGCCCGCGCCTTCCAGAACCTCGCGTTCTCCGACGTCACCTTTCCGGTCACCGAAGTCTCGGCCGCCGTCTTCTCGGCCCCGGCCGTGTCCTTGGCCGGTGCCGAATCCTTCTCGACCGCGTCAGCCGCCTGGTCGCTAGCCTCCGAGGTCACTTTTTCAGTGCCCTCGGGGGTCACTTCTTAGCGTCCTTCGGCTTCGACTCGACCTGGGCGACCTCTTCTTCCGCCTCTTCCTCGACGTTGCGGTCGACAGCGACGAGCTCAACTCCCTTATCCAAGTCGACAAGGCGCACGCCCATGGTGGAGCGGCCGGTCTCGCGGATCTGATTGACCTCGGTACGGATCACCCCACCGGCGCTGGTCATCGCGAGGATTTCGTCATCCTCGGTGACCGTCAGCGCGCCGATCAGCTTGCCGCGGGACTTCTGGTACTTGAAGGCCACAACACCCAGGCCGCCACGGCCCTTCGCCGGGTACTCCTCCATCGGGGTGCGCTTGCCGTAACCACCGGAGGTGGCGACGAACAGCGCGGAGTCCTCCTGCACGACCGTCATGGCCAGCAGCTGGTCCTCACCGCGGAAGCGCATGCCGTACACACCGGCAGTGGCGCGGCCCATCGGGCGCAGCGTCTCGTCGTCAGCGGTGAAGCGCATGGCCTGGCCTTCCTCGGAGACGAGCAGCAGGTCGTCGTCCGCGGAGCACAGCTGCGCGCCGATCAGCTTGTCGCCCTCGTTGAGGTTGATGGCGATCAGGCCCGAGGAACGGGTGGTGGCGTAGTCCGTGAGGCGGGACTTCTTAACACGGCCCTGCGCGGTGGCGAGCACCAGGTACGGGGCGTCCTCGAAGGACTGGATCTGAATGACCTGTGCGATCTGTTCGCCCGGCTGGAATTCCAGCAGGTTGGCGACGTGCTGACCGCGTGCGGTGCGGGTCGCTTCCGGCAGCTCGTAGGTCTTCAGGCGGTACATCCGGCCCATGTTCGTGAAGAACAGGACGGTGTCGTGCGTGGAGCAGACGAAGAAGTGGCGGACGACGTCGTCCTGCCGCAGTTCCGCACCGCGCACGCCCTTGCCGCCGCGTCGCTGGTTGCGGTAGCTGTCCACCTTCGTGCGCTTCGCGTAGCCGGTCGAGGTGATGGTCACGACGACGTTCTCGCGGGCGATGAGGTCCTCTTCGGAGACGTCGCCGGTGGCGGGGACGATCTGGGTGCGACGTTCGTCGCCGTACTTCTCGACGATCTCGGCGAGCTCGTCGCGGACGATGGCGCGCTGGCGCTCCGGCTTCGCGAGGATGTCCTCGAGGTCGGCGATGATGCGCTCGAGCTCGGCCAGCTGGTCGATGATCTTCTGACGCTCCAGGGCTGCCAGGCGGCGCAGCTGCATCGCGAGGATGGCATTGGCCTGGATCTCGTCGACGGTCAGCAGGTCCATCAGGCCCTCGCGCGCGATATCCACGGTCGCGGAGTTGCGGATCAGGGCGATGACCTCGTCCAATGCGTCCAGTGCCTTGACCAGGCCGCGCAGGATGTGAGCGTCTTCCTCGGCCTTGCGGAGGCGGAACTGGGTGCGTCGGACGATGACGTCGATCTGGTGCTTGACGTACAGCGAGAGCATCTGGTCCAGGCGGAGGGTGCGTGGCACACCGTCGACGATGGACAGCATGTTCGCACCGAAGCTGGTCTGCAGCTGCGAGTGCTTGTAGAGGTTGTTCAGCACCACGCGGGGCACGGCGTCGCGCTTCAGGGTGACGACGATGCGCAGGCCGACGCGGTCGGAGGACTCGTCGTCGATCTTGGAGATGCCCTTGAGCTTGCCGTCGCGGACCTGCTCGGCGATGGAGCTGACCAGGTTATCGGGGTTGACCTGGTACGGCAGCTCGGTGATGACGATGACCTGGCGGGAGCCCTCTTCCTCGATCTCGGCCTTGCCGCGCATGCGGATGGAGCCGCGGCCGGTGCGGTAGGCGTCGTCGATGCCCTTCTCGCCGACGATGAGGCCGGCGGTCGGGAAGTCCGGGCCCTTCACGAAGCCCATGCAGGCCTCGAGGGCCTCTGCTTCCTCGGCCTCCGGGTTCTCCAGGAGCCAGTAGATGGCGTCCGCGAGCTCGTTGAGGTTGTGTGGCGGGATGTTGGTCGCCATGCCGACGGCGATGCCGCCGGAACCGTTCATCAGCAGGTTCGGGACGCGGGCGGGCAGGACGGTCGGCTCGGAGGTCTTGCCGTCGTAGTTCGGCTGGAAGATGACGGTGTCCTCGCGGATGTCGCGGACCATCTCCATCGCCAGCGGTGTGAGGCGGCACTCGGTATAACGCATTGCTGCAGCACCGTCGTTACCGCGGGAGCCGAAGTTACCCTGCCCGTCGACGAGCGGGTAGCGCATGGACCAGGGCTGGGCCATGCGCACGAGGGTGTCGTAGATCGCGGAGTCACCGTGGGGGTGGTAGTTACCCATGGTCTCTGCCACTGGCTTCGCGGACTTGACGTATCCGCGTTCCGGCCGGTGGCCGTTGTCGAACATGGCGTAGAGAATGCGCCGGTGTACCGGCTTCATGCCATCCCGAACCTCCGGGAGGGCACGGCCCACGATCACGCTCATGGCGTAATCGATGTAGCTGTTCTGCATCTCCTTCTGCAAGTCGATCGGTTCGATGCGGTCGAACAGGTTATCTCCACCGTTAGTATCGTCGCTCACTGGAGTTGGTGAACCTTTCTACTTGGAATAGACCCAACCATTCTACCACGTCAGCGCACAGTTTTTGAGCCCATGGACCAGTGACGGGGATTCTTAAAAACCCAAAAACGTTTGCCGCGAAAACTATGATTTTCCCCGTGACTGTTGTGCAAAACCCCAAGCAAGAAGTCTCCCGTGGATGGATCTCGCGCTTTGGCCTGATGTACCTCGGCCAGAACATCGCCTGGGCGGCTCCAACGAACCTTCTGCTCTCCGTCCAGATCCTGGTGTGGTTCCCGGAGGATAAGGAGCGCCAACTCGCGCTGTTGATGACGGCCGGCGGGCTGATCAGCCTGCTCGCCTCTCCGCTTGCGGGGATCTTCTCCGACCGGACGCGTTCCTCGCTGGGTCGCCGCACCCCGTGGATCATCGCGGGCATCACGATCGCTTCGGTGGCGCTGGGTGTCGCGGGATGGACCGCGACCCTGCCCGGGGATTCCCGCACCCTGGGTTACGGCCTGTTGTTGGCGGCGTGGATGGTCTTCCAGTTCGCCATCGCCCTGGCGGTGACGCCGACGCAGTCCATCGTCCCCGATCAGGTCACCGAGCGGCAGTTCGGCACCGTCTCCGGCGTGATGGGCATGACGTACACGCTGGGCATCGTGCTGGGCACGGCACTCTCCGTCGCACTCCCTCGCCCCTGGGCCTATGCGGCGGTCATCGCCGTGCTGCTGGCCACGGCGATGCCCTTCCTCAGCCGCGACCGGCAGCCTCTCCCCTGGCTGGCCGGTGCCAATAGCCCGGAACCTAGCCCGGCGCGGGGTGCTGAACAGACAGCTGCACAGCGAGAAGCCGATACCACGGGCAAAAAACCCACGACACTTGCAGCCGCCCGGCGCGTCCTCCCCAACCCGAAGGAAGCACCGAACTTCTACTGGATGTTCCTCACCCGCCTGCTGCTGATGCTGGCCCAAGCGATCGCGCTATTCTTCCTGCTCTACTACCTGCGCGACCGTATCGGCTTCCACGATCCGGAGCTCGGCGTGCTGATCCTCACAGCCGTCTTCGCCGGCTGCGTGGTCGCCACCGCAGTGTGGTCCGGCTGGTTCTCCGACAAGCTCGGCACCCGCAAGCCCTTCATCCTCTTCTCCGCCACCGGGGTGGCCGGCGCCTGCGCGGTGCTCGCCTTCACCAGCTCCTTCACGATGGTCGTCGTTGGCGCCGTGATCCTGGGGCTCAGCTGGGGCGTGTACCAGGCCATCGACCAGGCGGTCGTCAACGCCGTGCTCCCCACCGAGCAGGAGCGCGCCACCCACATGGGCCTGATGAACCTCGGCGTCCTGCTGCCGAACACGCTCGCCCCCTCCATCGCCGCAATCGCTCTCAGCCTGCTCGGGGGCTACACGGGGCTCTATCTCCTGGCAGGCGCCATGTGCCTGGCCGGAGGCGTCCTCGTCCTAAAAATCCAATCCACCCGCTAAGCGCAAAACTTTCCACGCGCCCGCGAAACAGAAGACTCCACAACCGAAGGAGAACACGATGCCAACCTCTCCCACCACCTTCCTGCCGCTGGGCAAGCTCATGATCGGGACGGCAACGTCCTCCCTACAGATCGAAGGCGGCGACCGGAACAACAACTGGTACGAGTGGGCCCAGCACCCCGGCACCATCGCCGACGGCACCAGCCCCCTGCGCGCCAACGACCACTGGAACCGGTGGCGGGAGGACACCGAACTCATGGGCTCCCTGGGGCTCAAGACCTACCGGATGGGTATCGAATGGTCCCGCATCGAACCCGCACCCGGCCAGTGGGACGTGAAAGCTCTTGACCGCTACCGGGAGGAAATCGCGCTGGTCAAGGAGCGCGGGATGGTGCCGCTGGTGACCCTGTACCACTTCAATAATCCGCTATGGTTCCAGCGGCTCGGCGAATGGGAGAAGCCGGAGAATATCGCGCACTGGCTCCGCTTCGTGGACCACGTGGTCACGGGCCTATCCGATCTGGTCACGGACTGGGTCACCATCAATGAGCCAAATGTGTACGCCACCTCCGGCTTCCTCTTCCACGAGGCACCACCGGCGAAGAAGTCCTACCGGCTGGCACTGAAGGTGATGCGGAACATGGCGATCGCGCACTGCCGGGCCTATCGCCTGATTCATGGGATTCAGCCGGGCGCGCGGGTCGGTTTCGCGCACCACATGCGCGCCTTCGTGCCTGCTCAGGAGCGAAATCCGCTGCATCGTCTGGCCTCTCGGTCCAGCGCATTCCTTTTCCAGGATGAGCTGAGCCACGCGATGTTGGGCGGGAAGTTCCGGGGCGTGCTGGGCCGCCAGCCGTCGGATATTTCCCCGGGTAAGTACTACGACTACTTGGGGCTGAATTACTACTCACGCACAGCGTCGGCGGGCTTCGAGGACGGCACGCTGCCCGGCAAGCCGGTCAATGACCTCGGTTGGGAAATCTATCCGGAGGGCCTGATCGAGTGCGCCGGCTGGATGCACGAGCGCTACCCCGCGCCGATCTGGGTCACGGAGAACGGTACCTGCGATAACGGCAGCCCGACGAGCCTGGAGAACTTCCGGTGCCGCTTCATCTACGACCACCTGGCCGCGATTAGTGCCTCTGATCTGCCCTTTGAGCGCTATTACCACTGGTGTTTCGTGGATAACTGGGAGTGGGCGGACGGCGAGGCGCAGCGCTTCGGCCTGGTGCACAACGACTACGCCACACAGACCCGCACGCCGAAGCTCAGCGCCGAGTTTGTGCGCCGGATCATCGCCGAGGGCGGAATTTCGGGCGAGGCGAAGCGGGAGTTCGTCGACGTCCAGCGCTACCGCATCGGGTAGGTCGGTTGTCGGGCGACCGTAACCGGGGACGGGCGTCGCCCCCACTCGACGAGGCAACCGTGAGGAACGTCGTTGTCTCGGACGTCGCCCCGTCGGCGTCCCGAATGTTTCACGTGAAACAATCCGTTCAGCCTCTGCCAGAATGGAGGGAGAAGGAAACGCCGGCTTAAGAGCCCAGGCAGAACAGGAAAGGCAAGGTGCAGGCTAACAGCATGGCTCAGAACATTCCCCCAACCCCTCAGGCGGAATTCGCAGCCCTTGGCTTCTATGGGGAGCCACTGGACCAGATGATCCACCGGTCCTTCGAGGAGCAGAACCAGGGGCTTGCGAATGCGCACGGCTTCAAGATGATCTCCCCGTACCTCGACCCCTCCGGTGCGCGAATGATCCGCTTCATGGGGGAGAAAAACTCCACCGTCGCGGTCTCCCTCATGCACCCCGACACCACGGCCGCGCGGGTGGGTCTCATCAGCCCGACGGTTGCGCTCGTGGACGTACTCAACACCGAAGGCGAGATCGCCGCCCGCGTGACCTGCGCCGTTGATGATTTCTTCTCCTATTCGACGGTCTCCGGGCCAGAGGTCGTGAAGGAAGGCAAGGTCGCCGCGAACGCCGACGAGGACGGCATGATCCCGCTGGTGAACTTCTGCCTCACCGCAGCGCTGGGCGGCGGCAAGATGCACCTCTACCCCAGCGAGGCAGCCTGGCGCCAGGCCCACCAGGAGCACGTGCGCGAGGACGGTGTCATCACGAAGCCGCGGCTGATCTCTCCAGCTGCCCAGGCCTTCTTCGACGGCGACACCGACGCGATTAACCCCTGGAACTACGTGCGGATCACCGTCGCCGGGATTCGGGGCGCGACCAATGAGCTCACTGGCAAGCAGTTCTTCGTCGTTCAGGACACCCAGAATGCCCGCGGTTTCGCACTCACCGCCTGCCTGCCGGCAACCGAGGAGCTGAAGAAGCACATGCGACCGGGTGTGGTCCTGGAGGGCCCGGCCGTGCTGATGGGGCACAACGCCACGCTCGCGAATCCGGCGGTTTCCGCGCCGGAGGACGACTAAGCGCCGACCGCGCTTGTGGACTAAGCCTTGGGCCCTGCCTCGAGCACTGTCGCCTTGAGGGTGCAGGGACTGACTAGGGTTCTTAACCCTCGGCGCTAGACCTCGACCGTGGCAGCCCAGCGCTCGAAGCGGTCGGCCACGACCTGCGGCTGGCGCGCCCAACGGTTGTGGCCGAGCTGCTCCACCTCCGCGGGATACTCCTCCACCGCAACGCACCCTTGCGGGAAGAGCAGGGCGAGGTTCTTCGCGGAGTCGAGGGGGCAGTCGTCGTCGTTGGAAAAGCGCGTGAGCAGGATATTCGTATCCGTATCCTTCATCCCCGCGACATAGTCCATGTCCTGGCCGTGCAGGTTTTTAAAGCTATTGCGCTGCGCGAGCTTCGTCCATTCCAGGATGTGGTTGCGCGCCTGCCGGCCGTAGTTCGCGATATCCAACAGGCCCTCCGGCTGGTAGCCGCGGGCCAGCACGATCGCGCTCATCAGCAGGGAACCGAGCTTGAGTTCGAAGCGGGTGCGTCCGGTGAAGCCCCGGTAGTACGGGGTGCCGGTACCAACACCCATATAACCCAGGACGTTGAGCTCCTTGGCCTCCGGGCGCGCCAAGAACACTGCGGCCATCTGCCCACCCATCGAGTGGGTCAGCATGAGGGTCGGGTGCTTCTCCCCCAGCTCCAAGCGGCGCTTGACCGCGCGGATGGTGCGCGGGAAGTCGGAGCTCGCGAGATCGTGATAGCCCCAGTCCTGGGTGCGGCTGGCGGCAGCGGTGGATTCGCCCTGGCCGTGCAGCTCGCCGATGGCAACGATCCAGCCGCGGGTGGCGAGCTCCTTGGCGATCGGCTCGTAATAGCGGGCGCCGACGCCGAAGCCCGGCCACAGGATGACCAGGGGTTTCTTCCCATCATGGCCGCTCTCAGCGGCGGTGCGTGGCTCGGCTGCGGTGCCGTTCTCGGCACCTGCCTGGGCCGCAGCAGGCGCCGGGTCCACCGGGCCTTCGTCGCCCACTGGCGGTGGAGTGAAGATGCGCACGGCCGTGGTGCTGCCGTCCGCCATCTGCACGTGCACCCACTGGCGGTGCACATCCTCGACGGAAACTACGTTATTTTCGCTCACCCGTCACATGATATGTGTGCCCCCGACCACATTTGGCTATATCAAGATAATGCTTTGGGCTGAGGCCACGAGCTCTTTAGAAGTGCCCCTCGCCTAGCAGAGAGCTTTAAAAAAAGCTTTCGATAGCGCTAAGACCCAAGTTTCGCCCAATAATCTTGGATCCACCCCCACTGGACCCAAAATTAGGGGCCTAATCTTGGGTTACCGGTCGGCGCCGCGCCCCCTCACGGACACCGGCTCCACGCGGAGGCCAACGCCAACGCCGACCCCCACGCCGACGGCGACCGCCCCCAGCCTTAAACCCGAACGCTAAACGTCCAGGAAACGGACGTCGCGCGCGTTGCGGGTGATGAAGCTACGGCGGGCGACAACGTCATCACCCATCAGGATGCTGAACAGCTCGTCAGCAGCCTCCGCGTCCTCCAGGGACACCTGGCGCAGCGTGCGGGTGGTGGGATCCATCGTGGTCTCCCACAGCTCCTTCGGGTTCATCTCGCCGAGACCCTTGTAGCGCTGGATGCCATCATCCGTGTCGATCTTGCGGCCCTCTTCCAGCCCCTTCTTCAGCTGCTCATCGCGCTCCCGGTCGGAGAACGCGTAACCCGGCTCGCCCTTGCTCCACTTCAGCTTGTACAGCGGCGGCTGGGCGAGGTAGACATAGCCACCCTCGACGAGCGGACGCATCAGGCGGAAAAGCAGCGTGAGCAGCAGCGTTGCGATGTGCTGGCCGTCCACGTCGGCGTCGGCCATCAGCACGATCTTGTGATAGCGCAGCTTGTTGATGTCGAACTCATCGTGGATGCCGGTGCCCAGCGCGGTGATGATTGCCTGCACCTCGGCGTTCTTCAGAACGCGGTCCATGCGGGCCTTCTCGACGTTCAGGATCTTGCCGCGCAGCGGCAGGATGGCCTGGTACATCGAGTCGCGGCCGGACTTCGCGGAACCACCTGCGGAGTCACCCTCCACCACGTAGAGCTCGGACTTGATCGGGTCCTTGGAACGGCAGTCGGCCAGCTTGCCTGGCAGCCCGCCCATATCGGAAGCGGACTTGCGGCGCACCAGGTCACGCGCCTTACGAGCCGCCTGGCGCGCGTGCGCGGAGGCCACAGCCTTCTGCACGATGACCTTCGCCTCGGCCGGGTTGGCATCCAGCCAGTCGGAAAGGTGCTCGTTGATCGCGCGCTGCACGAAGCCGCGGATCTCGGTGTTACCCAGCTTCGTCTTCGTCTGGCCCTCGAACTGCGGGTCACCGACGCGGACGGAGATGACAGCGGCCAGGCCCTCACGGACGTCGTCACCGGTGAGGTTGGAGTCCTTCTCCTTCAGCAGCTTCTGATCACGCGCGTAGCGGTTGATCAGGGAGGTCATCGCGGCGCGGAAGCCCTCCTCGTGGGTACCGCCCTCGAAGGTGTTGATCGTGTTCGCGAAGGTGTGGACGGACTGCTGGTAGCCGTCGTTCCACTGCAGCGCGACCTCGACCTCGTGGTCCTCGCCCTTGGCCTCGAAGCTGACGATCGTCGGGTGGATCGGCTGCTTCTTGCGGTTGATGAACGCGACGTAGTCCTTCAGACCCTCCGGGTAGTGGTACGTCTTGGTGCGCGGGCCCTTCTTCTTCTTGGCCTCTTCCTCCGCCTTGCGCTCCTCAGCGGACTTCGGCGCCTCCGCCTGCTCGGTGAGGTCCTCGAGCTGCTCCTCCGGGTCCTCGGCCTCGATGGCCTCCGGGCGCTCGTCGGTGAGGGTGATGGTCAGGCCCTTGTTCAGGAATGCCATCTCCTGCAGGCGCTTGGCGACCGTGTCGAAGTTGAACTCCACGGTCTCGAAGATCTCCGGGTCCGGCCAGAACCGCTGGGTGGTGCCGGAGCCGCGCTTCTTCTTGCCCTGCACGAGCTCCTGCGGCACCGCGTTGACGAACTCCTGGTACCACTCGTAGCCATCGCGGACGATGCGGGTTTCCACACGGGTGGACAGGGCGTTGACCACGGAAATACCAACACCGTGCAGACCACCGGAGACCGCGTAGGAATCGGAGTCGAACTTACCGCCGGCGTGCAGCTGCGTCATGACGACCTGCACGGTCGGGGCGCCGGAAGGGTGCATCTCCACCGGGATGCCACGGCCGTCGTCGGAAACCTCGACGGAGCCGTCCTCCTTCAGCGTGACCGAGACCTTCTTGGCGTAGCCCGCCATGGCCTCGTCCACGGAGTTGTCCACGACCTCCCAGATGAGGTGGTGGAGGCCACGCTCTCCCGTGGAGCCGATGTACATGCCCGGGCGCTTCCGGACTGCCTCGAGGCCCTCGAGGATGGTGATCGACGATGCGTCGTAGTCACCCGGCTTGTGCTCGTGCGGAGCTGGCGTGTTCTGCGGTTCTGGTGCACCCACGGTGGGTAAAACTCCTTCGTGTGCCACTAATTAACTTCACCAGTCTACCGGCTTTTCCTGCGAAAATACAGTTTCCGGCGGCCCGGGCGAGCTGCGTGGCGCTCAGCCGTAATCGTCGCGTTTGCCCCGCCCTTGGACGCGGAGGCGGCCGGTCTGTCGCGGCCCGTAGTCCGGGTTGTGGATCTTTAGTTCGACGACCACATCCGGCCCCAGCTCCTGCGCGATTTTCTTCAGGATGGTCGCCTGGATGAGGCGCAGTTGGGTTGCCCAGGGCGTGGAGTCGCTCTGGACGTGGAGGAACTTGTTTTTCTCGTCGAATTTCACCGGCCGGGTGTGTGCGGCGATCTTGGGGCCGACGAGGTGTTCCCAGTCCTGCATGAGGCGGCGGACACCGACGTTTTCCTCCCAGCCCTGGCGCCGGATTTCGCGGCTGAGCAGGGCGGCGAAGCTGCCGGGGTCGCGGTAGCTGCGGTCGGCGCGGCCGTCCATGCGGGTTTTGATGCGCTGAACGCCGGAGCTGGTGCGCGCTGTGTTGCCGGTGCTGCCGGAGTCCGTGGCAGGTTCTGCGAGCGTGCCGCGGCGGCCCCGGTTCCAGCCGTTCCTGCGCGCCATGCGGGGAAGATCGGCGTTCTTGCCGGCGGCGGGCTTACCGCCGGCCTTTTTGATGGCTTCTAGGGCCTGGGCGACGGGGTCGAGAAACTGCTCCTCGCGGTTGGGATTCTCACGCGGCTGCTGCTCGCGGTTCTGCTCCATCACGGCTGCTCACCGCCAGTAGAGGCTGCCGACCCCGACTGCTGACCCTCATCGGCGGCCGGCTCGGAGTGTTCGGAGTTTTCTGCCGTCTCACCTGGCTCTTCGACGGCTCGCTTCTCTTCGCTGGGTTCGGTGGCGTGCTCCTCGGCCTGCCCAGGGACGCTATCGCGGGGGATGGTCTCGTCAATCACAGAAATGCGCCGCTGCTCGCCCTCCTCGGTGACGTGCACCGCGCGAACATCATGGAACGTGGCGATATCCCGCAGCTCAGCGGGGATGTCCTCCCCCACGGCCGCGGTGATGAGCACCTGCTCGGCTTCGGTGAGCAGCCCGACGAGCTGTTGACGTCGGGAAGAATCCAACTCCGCAAAAACGTCATCCAAGATGACCACCGGTTCCACGCCATCCTCGCGTTGCATGAAGAACGCGCCGAGCCGCAGCGCCAGGGCGAAGGACCAGGACTCCCCGTGGGAGGCGAAACCCTTGGCTGGCTGGGTTCCCAGCATGAGCACGAGGTCGTCGCGGTGCGGGCCGATCAGCGTGGTGCCGCGGTCCACCTCTTGGGTGCGCTTGTGGGCGTAGGCCTGCAGCAACGTGGCCTCCGCGACCTCCGGGGAGAGCAGCGCCAGCTCGGCTGCCGGGTCGCGTTCGAGCTCCGCATCCCCCAACAGCACACCCACCTGGGCCAGGTCCGCGTCCACGGTCGAGGTGTACGCCATGTGCGCGGGCCGGGACTCCGGGGCGAGCCGGGCGTAGGTCTGCGCAACGTGTGGTGCGAGGTCGTGGGCGATCTGCACCCGCGCGGACATGATCTGCCCGCCCGACGCAGCCAACTGTGCGTCCCAGACGTCCAGGGTGGCGAGGGCAGAGAGGCGTTCCGCGTCGTTTTCGGGGGCGATACGTAGGGCGTAGGCGTTATTGCGCAGCAGAGCATTGCGCTGGCGCAGCGACTTATCGTAATCCGCCTTCACCGCCGCGAGTCGCGGGTAGCGAGCGACCATGATCTCGTCGAGAAACTTGCGGCGCTGCTCCGGTTCGCCGCGCACCAGGGCGAGATCCTCCGGGGAGAACAGGGTGGTGCGGACGATGCCCAGCAGCTCGCTGGTGGTGGCCAGCTGCGTTCGGTTGATGTGGGCACGGTTGGATCCGTAGCCACGGATCGCGATATGAGCTGTGAGCTCCCGGTTGTGGTTCACCGCCGTTGCAGAGACCCGGGCGATCTGTTGGCCTTCCCGCACCAGCGCGGAATCGGTGTTGACCCGGTGGGAGCCTAGGTGGGCCAGGTAGCCCAGGGCCTCGACGATGTTGGTCTTGCCGTGCCCGTTGGGCCCGGAGAACACCGTGACACCCGGGTCCAGCGGCAGCGAGAGTTCCCGCCACGACCGGAAGTCGTGGAGTTCTAGGCTGCGGACAAACATGTTTCCACTCTATGCCGAGGGTTCGCGCGGGCTTTAGCCCGGCAGGCGCACCGGCATGAGCAGGTACTTGAAGTTGGTCTCCGGGTCCGGGAAGGTGCCGTCCTCCTCGGCCTCCGGCAGCTCGGCCGGGGCGGGAATGAGGATCGCGGGGCGGGAGGGCTGGGTGAATCCGAAGACCACGCGCTCGGTGTGGATCGCGCTCAGGCCGTCCTTGAGGTACGCCGGGTTGAAGGCGATGGTCAGCGGCTCGCCGTGGAAAGCGCAGTTCAGGACTTCCTCGGCCTGACCGACATCGGAGCCGCCTGCGGACAGCGTCAGCGTGGACTCCTCGAAGTGCATCCGGATCTGGGAATTACGCTCCGCGACCAGCGACACACGGCGGATCGCATCCTGCAGCGGGGCGATTTCCACGGAGGCCATCGCGTTGTGGCGGGCCGGCAGCAGCGGACGGAACTTCGGGAAGTCCGCATCCAGCAGTCGAGTGGTGGTGCGGCGGGCGTCGGTGACGATGCCGAGCAGGCCGTCCGCGCCGATGTCCTCCCCCGAACCGATCGCGATCTCGATCGGGTCGTTGAGGCTGTGATCCAGGGTGCGGGCGGTGTCCGCCAGCGTGCGGGCCGGGATCAGCAGTTCAGCCTTCGCGTCGGCGGCCGCGGGGTTCCACTGGAAGCTACGAACAGCCAGGCGGAAGCGGTCGGTTGCTGCGAGAACCACATTTTCGCCCTCGATCTCCATGCGGATACCGGTGAGCATCGGGAGGGTGTCGTCCTTACCCGCGGCGATGGCTACCTGGCTGATGGCCTCGGTGAAGAGGTTGGGGTCGATGGTGCCGGTGACAGAGGGCATATCCGGCAGTACCGGGTAATCCTCGATGGTCATCGCAGGAAGTTCGAAGCGAGAGCTGCTGCTGCGGACCAGGACCGTGGAGCCGGAGTACTCCATGGTGATTTCCTTGCCCGGAAGTGCCCCGACGATGTCGGATGCCAATTTACCGGCCACGAGGATGCGGCCTGGCTCGTCAACATTGGCATTCACGCGCACGCGGGTGGAGACTTCCCGGTCGAAGCCCGAGAGCTCCAGGCCATCGTCATCCGCGAGGATCATCACACCACGCAGAATTGGCTGGGTTGGCTTCGTGGGCAGCGCACGGGCGACCCATGCCAGTGCCGATGCGAAATCATCCTTCGCAACCGAGAAACTCACATTTTCTTGCTCCATGCTGAGCTGTCCCTCCGGTGAACGTTCATCGCCTTGAACGTGATTCAAAACTTTGTCTTTTTCTTCGAGTCCCAAGACTAGCCGACGCACCGGACATGGCCGAAGAAAGTTGGGGCTTCTTGTTATTCGCTCCTCCTCGAGGCTTCGCACGGCAACGCCGGGCAAACCGGGACTATGCACACCACCAATTTCTTCTCTCTTTGCCAATTGGGAAGTTCAGCAGTGTTAGTAGGGGGTGTGAAAACTGTGGAAAACATGTCATTTATGCATGCCGGGGGCCGAAACGGGGTGTGGGGTTCGGGTGGACAGCTCTGTGGATAACTGTGCCCAATTGTGGATAACTTTTGTCATTCGCGACTTATCCACAGGCCATCCACCTGCGATTTCCCAAGATTGCGGCAGTTATCCACAGAAACCCCAGGTCATGAGGTTCAACCTTGAACCACAACTAGACCCACCCGAAACCACAAACTTGTAATTACGCTTGTGGAAAACCCTGTGGACATGTGGATAACTCCGGAAAATCATGGTCAAAGACCTATTTTTATCCACATTCCGGGTGAGTTATCCACCGAACACTGTGGATAACTGTGCACAACTGTGGACGACGATCCCCCGAGCTCTCAGCGTTACCCCCAAAAATTTGCGTTTCCACCCCAAGCACAATCCGGTGTGAAAGCTCCGAAATTCCAAGAAACCCGGCTCCCCCGCCGTGCGCGGACGTCCTTAACTCAAGGCCCCCGCCTCAAGAATCGCTCCAGTAACCCCAACGAACGCGTGGACGTCCCTTGTGCTGCTCGATCTGAACAGTGTTAAGCGGTGGTAACCCCAATGAATGCGTGGACGTCCCCCGGACGCCATGAAAAGAAGGACTAACCCCGCGCCGCAGCCTTCGCGCGCTGCGTCAGCTCCTGGACCTCGTTAAAGGTGACGCGATCCTCAGTCAACTGCTCCCGAATCCGGCGCTCCGCGTGCATCACCGTCGTGTGGTCGCGACCGCCAAAGGCCTGCCCCAGCTTCGGCAGCGAAAGATCCGTCAGCTCACGGCACAGATACATCGCGATCTGACGCGCCTGCACAAAGCGCTTCGTGCGACCCTTCCCCACCAGCTCATCGACGGTCAGGTCGAAGTAAGAGGAAACCACATCGATGATGACCTGCGGGGTCATCTGCACATCGTCGACCGGCATGATGTCCCGCAGCGCGATCTCCGCCGCCTGCTTCGTAATCGGCTCCTTACCCAGGGAGCAATATGCCGTCACGCGGATCAGCGCGCCCTCCAGCTCGCGGATGGAGGTTTCGTACCGGCTCGCGATCAGCTCGAGCACGTCCTCCGGCAGCGTCGTGCCCTCGGCGGCCGCCTTGCGGGACAGAATCGCCATGCGGGTTTCCAGGTCGGGGGTTTGGACATCCGTAATCAACCCGCCCTCAAAACGCGTGCGCAGGCGGTCCTCGAGCGTGGTTAGCTGGCGCGGCGGACGGTCGGAGGAGAGCACGATCTGCTTATTCGCCTGGTGCAGTGCGTTGAAGGTGTGGAAGAACTCCTCCTGCGTGGATTCCTTGCCCTGCAGGAACTGGATATCGTCCACGATCAGCATGTCGAGATTGCGGTATTCGCGCTTGAACTCCTCGCGGCGGTCGTTGGCGATGGAGTTAATGAAGTCGTTGGTCAGCTCTTCACTGGAGACGTAGCGCACGCGCATATCGGGCTGCAGCTCCTTGGCATAGTGGCCGATGGCGTGCAGCAGGTGGGTTTTGCCGAGGCCCGATTCGCCCCAAATGAACAGCGGATTATAGGCGCGAGCTGGGGCTTCGGCGACGGCGCGACAGGCGGCGTGCGCGAACTGGTTGGAGCCGCCGATGACGAAGCTTTCGAAGGTGTACTTCTTGTTCAGCAGGGTGTCCGAGTCCCGGTCGCCCATGTCCGTGTCCGCGGTTGTGGACGACGACGCCTCGGCCGGCGCGAATGCCTCGTTGTGGGATTCTGGCTGCTGGGAGCTCTGATGTTGCTGGGCCAGGCGCTCGGCGGCGAGGATGCGGGTGTGCTCATCCTGTTCTGGGGATTCGGCGGGGGCAGCGGGCTGGGTATGTGCTGGGGGCTCTGCTGCTGACGCGGGAGTTGCCGGAGTGGAAGGTGCTGGCGTGTGGGCCGCGGAGCGGGCGGGCGGGGCCTGCCGTTCGGCTGCGCCCGGCACGGTGGTGGTGGCCGGCTGGGCTGTGCCCTCCGGCTCGGCTTCCCGGATGGAGAGGCTGAGGGTGACTGGGGATTGCAGGATGTCCCCGAGAACCCGTTCGATCGGCTCGGCGAGTGCGCCCTCCACGACCCCCTTGGACCATTCATTTGGCGTGGTCATCACGGCGATCCCGTTGATGAAGAGGACGGGCTGGATCTGCCGGAGCACGCTGCGGGAGGAGGCGGAAAGCGGCGGGAACTGGGTGCCGTCGCCCTCGATCCACGCGTCGACGAGGCCGTGCCAGATGGTGGCGAATTTTGTGGGATCCGCGGGATCTGGGGCGTGAGTCATGCGCGAGCCTTTTTCTTCTCTTCCGGGGTCGGGGGTAACTGTTAAGGACATTTCAATTTACACGTGAGTTCACACTGAACTCACATTTTTGCCCACAGCCGGATTTGGCGTGTGTTCTGGGCTTCCACAGAGCTGTCCACACCTGTGGATAACTTGTCCATTGAGTTGTCCCCAATTTACCCCGCTCCTGTGGACAACTTCTAATTTTCCACGAAAATGGCCTTGACCTGCGAAAACGAACCCTAAACCAGCGCTTTAGCCTTCGGGGGTGGAGAAGTTATCCACAAGCTGTGTGGATTGACATTCCACTGTGAGTGATGATCCATCCACAAAAACGCAGGATTGTGCGGACTTTTCCACGAACCGCGATTTAAATGACACGCCTGTCATCCTGCGAAGATTTGGTTTTCGGCTCCCCCGCTGAGTATTCTTAAACGGTCTATGGCAACAGCCGACCTTGTATCGGATGCCGTTTTGGCCGGATGCTTTGCGTCGCCCACATTCCACAAGTGGCGCCGGAGCTCTGGCAACCACAAGTCCACCGGCGTGGACAGCGTGGCGTACAGCGCACCGCACGGGCGCAGTGGCAGGGAACACACCTTGTCATCGCTCGATCACGGCGCTTCAACGCTTCGCGTCCGCGCGTAGTTTTAAGGAGTGAAGTACCGTGTCGAAGCGTACTTACCAGCCTAATAACCGTCGTCGCGCACGCGTGCACGGCTTCCGCACCCGCATGCGCACGCGCGCAGGTCGTGCGATCGTGTCCGCACGTCGTCGTAAGGGCCGCAAGTCCCTGACCGCTTAATTGAGCGGGCGGCCAGCTTGGCCGCACACTCTCCCACCACGTGGGAAGCTCCGGCGCCTGCCACTCGGTGGGCGCCGTTTTTGCTGTAATTTCACCCTTATGCGGGGCGATCTGCCTGACGCCCCGCGCACACCTACCGAATCACCAAGGAGCAGCCCATGCTGGCACCGGAACACCGTCTCCGCTCCTCAGCGCTGTTTAGCGCCGTGGTGAAGAAAGGTGCGCGTAAGGGCAGCCGCACCGTCGTCGTCCACCTCTGGACCCCTGAACCCGGCTTCGACGCCCCGTTGGAGCTGACCGGCGGACCTCGCGCGGGCCTCATCGTCTCCAAGGCGGTCGGCAACGCCGTGGTCCGCCATGCTGTCTCCCGCAGGTTGCGCGCCGTCCTGGCTACCATCATCGACGACGACGCCACTGCGGCGTCCCCACAGCTTCAGGAGACCAGCTTCGTGGTGGTGCGCGCCCTTCCCGGCAGCGCGAAGGCTAGCAGTAAGGAGTTGGAGGCCGATGTGCGACGCTGCCTCTCCCGGATCCTCCGCTGAGCACAGTTCTCAGCCTGGCGCCAAGCCCCGCACCACCAGCAGACGTGTGACGGGACGTGCCGCAATGGCTCGCCGGGCAGTGCTGGCCTATCAGGAACTCCTTTCGCCCCTTAAAATGGGACCATCATGCCGCTTCGAGCCGACCTGCAGTAATTACGCGCTCACGGCGTTGGAAAGGCATGGTCTGTTCAAGGGGCTGTTACTGTCAATAGGTCGGCTGTTGCGCTGTGCCCCTTGGCATCCGGGCGGGTGGGACCCCGTTCCGCCCCGCAAGCGCAGGGCTAAGCCCAAGCCTGAAGAGACTCCGCAAGATTTTGAGACGTCCGAAAAGTAGAGGATCCCTCCAGACGTGCTGAATTTTATTTATTACCCGATTTCAGCGGTCCTGTGGTTCTGGCACAAAGTGTTCAGCTATGTGCTCGACCCGGCCGCGGGTACCACGTGGGCGCTTTCCATCGTCTTCCTCGTGGTGACCATCCGTATTTTGCTGGTCAAGCCCACCGCTAACCAGCTCCGCTCCTCGCGAAAGATGCAGGAGTTCCAGCCGAAGATGAAGGAACTCCAGCGCAAGTACGCCAATGATCAGCAGAAGCTGATGGTTGAGGTGCGCAAGGCTCAGCAGGAGATGGGCGTCCGTCCGATGGCGGCCTGCCTTCCGATGCTGATTCAGATGCCGATCTTCATTGGCCTGTTCCACGTGCTGCGTTCCTTCAACCGCACCGGCCAGGGCACTGGCCAGCTCGGCATGAGCATCGAGGAGACCCGTAACACCCCGAACTACGTCTTCGGCGTGGATGAGGTGCAGTCCTTCCTCGACGCCCGCCTGTTTGGCGCACCGCTGTCCTCCTATATCTCCATGGACCCCTCCGGTTACGGCGCGTTCTCTCCGGCGGGCATTGCCCCGGACTTCACGAAGATGAACATCGTCGCCGTGGTCCTGCCGCTGATGCTCGGTGCGGCGGTGATCATGCACTTCACCGCTCGTCTCTCCCTGAACCGCAATAAGAAGCGCCAGGTGAATAACCCGAAGCCAGCTGCTGATGATCTGAAGGCTCAGCAGATGCAGATGCAGATGGACATGATGCAGCGCATCATGCTGTGGTTCATGCCGCTGATCATCCTCGCCGGTGGTTTCCTCTGGCAGGTTGGTCTGGCCCTGTACATGTTCACTAACGGTCTGTGGACCTTCGTCCAGCAGCGCGTCCTGTTCGGCATCATGGATAAGGAAGAGGAGGAGGAGCGCCAGGCGAAGCTCGAGGCTCGCCGCACCTCCGCTCCGAAGCCAGGTGCGAAGCCGCAGAATAATAAGAAGCGGAAGAAGTAGTTTCGGTTCTCCGCCCAGCGCTGCACGGTTCGCCGTGTGGCGCTTTTTCTTTGTTTTTTAAGAACGTCGACGCCCCCGTGTTTCCGCGCCGTGTGATCATCCGGTTGTCCGTCCCGGAGGCTTTTGCTGCCGGTTCTTCCATTTCCGGTCGGGTTCCTTTCCTTCGTTGCCTGGTCCGCCTGTATACCTGTGTCGTTTTGCCACCGGCCCGCTCCCTTTTCTCCCCGCTTTCCTTTGGGACGTCCTCACGTCCGCCTTTCCACCCGTTCTGGGAGAAAGTTGGGTTGTCGTGGAAAGCCACTAGAATGTTTCACGTGAAACATCGTGATTCTGACGCTTCGAAAAATCAGTCCCCCAACCCGGCTGCTGCGGATTCCGACAAGGGTGCCGCGACTGCCGGTGGCTCTGCCCGCGAGCAGCAGATCACGTCCCTGACGCCGGATAACCACGGGGGCGAGCTGCAGGTCGATGGGCTGCGCCCACAGAACCTGGCTGAGGTCTTTGGCGACCGCGCTCCACTAGCCGAGCGTTACGCCCAGTGGCTCGAGAGTGCGGGGATCCAGCGTGGGCTCATCGGCCCTCGCGAAGTGCCGCGCATCTGGGATCGCCACATCATGAACTCCGCGGTGCTCGAGGAGATCATCGAGGACGGCGAACGAGTCATCGACGTCGGCTCCGGTGCGGGCCTGCCGGGTATCCCCCTGGCTATCGCGCGACCGAATGTGAAGGTTCAGCTGCTGGAGCCGCTCCTGCGCCGCACCAAGTTCCTCGAGGAGGTTGTCGAGGACCTGGGCCTGGACAACGTCGAGGTCCACCGTGGACGCGCGGAAGAAAAGGCAATCGTCCGGAGGCTCGCGGGCGCGGACGTCGTCACCTCCCGCGCCGTCGCACCGCTGGGACGTCTTTGCCAGTGGTCCCTCCCCCTCGCCCGTGTGGGTGGGCAGATGCGTGCTCTGAAGGGCAGCTCCGTGACTGAAGAGCTGGAGCGGGATAAGGCCCAGATTGATAAGGTTGGCGGAGGGAAACGCTCCGTAGTTGAGCTGGGCAAGGGCGTGCTGGAGGAATCCACCTTCGCCGTCATTGTGGAAAAGGCGCGTTAAAACCAGCGCTTCAAGGAAATTGTTTCACGTGAAACATCGCAGCGATCGCAAGGATCGCGACGGACGGAGGATAGGTAGTGGCACCAATGCAGTGGGATGACACCCCAATCGCGCAGGCTGCGCGCCAGGCTGCCAAGATGCAGAACTCCCACAACCTGAAACTTCCGAAGCCGGAGAAGCCCCGGAAGATCACGATCGCCAACCAGAAGGGCGGGGTGGGTAAGACCACCTCCACGGTGAACCTCGCCTGGGCCCTGGGCCTGCATGGCCTCAAGGTCCTCGTGATCGACCTGGACCCGCAGGGCAATGCTTCTACCGCGTTGGACGCCGAGCACCGGATGGGCACCCCATCCAGCTACGAGCTGCTGATCGGTGAGATGAGCGCCGCCGAGGTGATGCAGCAGAACCCGGTGAATGAGAACGTCTATACGATCCCAGCAACCATTGACCTTGCTGGCTCTGAGATCGAGCTCGTCTCGATGGTCCGGCGCGAGTACCGCTTGGTTGATGCGATCAACGATGACTTCCTCGCTGAGCAGGGATTCGACTTCGTCTTTATTGACTGCCCGCCCTCCCTCGGCCTGCTGACGATCAACGCGATGACCGCGGTCGATGAGGTGCTCATCCCTATCCAGTGTGAGTACTACGCGCTTGAGGGTGTGGGCCAGCTGCTGAATAACATCTCGATGATCCGCGAGAACCTCAACAAGAACCTGCACATTAGCGCCGTGCTGCTGACCATGTATGACGGGCGCACGAAGCTATCCGAGCAGGTCTCCGACGAGGTGCGAAACCACTTTGGTTCCGTGGTTCTGGATAACCACATTCCGCGTTCCGTCAAGGTGTCCGAGGCGCCGGGTTACGGCCAAACCGTTCTCCAATACGACGGCGGTTCGCGCGGCGCCCTCGCCTACTTCGACGCCGCTGTCGAGTTCGCTAAGCGCGGCGACTACCTCCCGAGCGAGGCGACCGCCCCGATCGGCATCGCGCCGGAACTGCACAACATCTAAACCCTCGAATGTTTCACGTGAAACAATGCCCGGCTTCCGGGCAGACCCCGCCTCCCCCATCATCACAACTTTGGATTGAAGGTAAAGACCGTGGTTAAGAAGGATTCGGCATCTAAGAAGGCTTCGAGCGCTCAGGGTGGCGCGAAGGCGCCTCGCGGAGCGGCCCGCAAGCCGGCGATGCCGGCGGCCCTCCCCGACCGGGAGGCCACCCGCCGCGGTGGGCTGGGCCGAGGGCTCGCGAGCCTGATCCCGACCGGACCATCTCGCCCGGGGCTGGGCAATGGTGCAGCCGATGTCATTCTTGGCGGCGGTGGCGCCGGCGGTGCAGCTGCCCGCCGTGCCACGGGTCAGGATTCCGGCGACGCTGCTCGCGGTGGTTCCGCGTCGGGCGCCGGCGCCGGCGCTAAGGATATTCGTCACAGTGACGTTAATCGCCCACCCTCCAGTATGGACGAGAAGACCGGTGAGCCGACCCAAAAATCCGCCTCCGCGGCACCGGGCGGAGCGTCCGGTTCGGGTGCGAAGGGAGCCGCGGGCTCGAAGGCCTCGAAGGGTGGCGCCTCGACAAAGGCCGGCGCTTCCCGTTCTCGTGGGGCTGAGGGCTCCTCCGAGGCGAAGGGTTCGACTTCCCCACAGGGTTCGACCGAAGTCCAGCGTTCGACCGAACCGCAGGGCGGCGCCGGCGGCCCGGAGCTCTCGAACGCGGACAGCTTCGGCGCGACCTATCAGGAGCTCCCGCTCGACGCGATCACGACGAACCCGAAGCAGCCGCGCTCCGTCTTCGATGAAGAGCAGCTGAACGAGCTAGTTCACTCCATCCGGGAATTCGGGCTCATGCAGCCGATCGTGGTGCGTCCGGTCAGCGGAGCGCCTGCTCCCTATGAACTCATCATGGGTGAGCGCCGCCTTCGCGCGTCCAAGAAGGCTGGCCTGGAGACGATCCCGGCTATCGTCCGTGAGACGCAGGACGATGCGATGCTGCGCGACGCGCTGCTGGAGAACATCCACCGTGTGCAGCTGAACCCGCTTGAGGAAGCGGCCGCCTATCAACAGCTGCTGGAGGAGTTCGGTGTCACCCAGGAGCAGCTGGCCAAGCGCATCGGGCGCTCCCGCTCCCTGATTGCGAACATGATCCGCCTGCTCCAGCTGCCCGTCGCTGTGCAGCGACGCGTGAGCGCCGGTGTCCTCAGTGCCGGGCATGCCCGTGCCCTGCTCGCGCTCAAGGGCGGGGAGGAAGCGCAGGCACAGCTGGCAGACCGTATCGTCGCCGAGGGTTTGAGCGTCCGCGCCACGGAGGAGGCGGTCACGCTAATGAACCGGGGGGAGGGCCAGAAGCAGGAACGCAAGCAGCGCACTCCTGCTCCCCTGCCGGACTACGTGAACAGCTGGGTTGATGACTTCGCGGACACCCTAGAGACCAAGGTCAGCGTCCAGATGGGCAAGAAACGCGGCCGTATCGTCGTGGAGTTCGGTGGCCAGGAGGACTTCGACCGCATCATTGAGATCCTCGGCGGCGGCGAACAGTAGTTTCTGCGCCAGGGGCAGCTCGCCGTGGCCGCCAGCCGACGGCAGCACCCGGCGGACTCACGCGCTTGCAGTGGGCACACGTGGCTCAGTTGGGCACCTGCGCCTGTTCGGATTGCCAGAGCCAGCCGGGTCGGTGCTGCGGGGCCGTATCTGGTCTTGTAATCCCCACATCGGCGCTCGCAATTGTTTCACGTGAAACAATCCGAGTTTTTCAGGTCGATTTTCTAAATCTCCTCATGGGGCGAGAGGTCGTCCTAAAATAGGCCGCAGAAGCAACAACCGGCCCAGACTGGGCGAGCCCACGAGGTTCCCGGCGTTGCTTGGCCCGTTCAGACAGATCATTACGCCATAGTTGAGCCAACCGTTTTAAGCTCATCAGGGAGGGAGAGACCGTGGAGGTTGAAATCCGCGCTCTGAGCTTTGATAACGCGCAGCAAATCACGGAAGACGCCGCACTCAGCACGTTCTGGGCGCTGCCGTGGGACCCGCTGTATGGGCCGACCCATACCGAGGATCCGGCCTTCGACAAGCAGCTGTGGATCCAGCGCACGCTGATGAGCTGGGGCACCTGTGGCTTCACGGCCTTTGTGGGGACGGGCGTGCCCGGCCGCAAGCTGCAGCCCGCTGCGACCGTATTCTTCGCCCCAGCGCGCTTCCTGCCGGGCGTGGAGGGCCTCCCCTCCTCCGTATCCTCCGACGCGCTACTGCTGAGCGATGTGTACGTCGAGGACGCCTTCATGGGCCTCTACCTGGAGCACCGCCTGATCGAGACGGTCCTCGTGGAGGCCGGCCGCCGCGGGTTCAGTGCTGTGGAGGTCTTCGCCCGCGACGAGGACGCCCTCGACGAGCTTCTGCGGAAGCAGGAGAACGAAGCACGTGGAATCACGCAGGATGCGGGCCTGGAGTACAGCGGGACGCCGTCCTTCCCCTCCCCGTCGAGCGCAGCAAGCTCCAGGTCCAGCCTGGACCCTAGCCTGCGGATCGAGAACGCCCCCAGCTACGTGCCAGAGGCTTATCGCGGCTGGCAGACGCCGGAGGCTCTCCACACGGGCAACCTGCTGAAGGACGCCCTCAGCGTGGCTCCAATGCTCTCCATGGATGTGGTTGAGGAGTCCGAGTTCGAGCGCGTGGACGATCACGAGCTCTACCCGCGCTATCGCCGGGAGGTCTCCGGCGCATATAACCTCTTCCTCGACCGCGAGGGTGAGGCCTTCTAAGCGCCTCTCCCCTACTGCTGCTCGATGCGCAGCAGCTCGGTAAAGCTGAACTGCCCCGTGCGGTGGCTATCCTTGTCCATCAGGTACAGCCGCTTCACGGAGACGACGATGGCCTCCGCGATGATGTCGCGCACCTCCGGCGAAGTCAGCGCTGCCGCGTCCTCCGGGTTCGTCAGATAACCGGGGACGACCTGCACAGTCGGCATCTTCGTGAGCCGGAGGATGTCCCAGGTGCGGGCGTGGGTGCGGCAATTCAGCAGGTCGGTGCGGGCGGCGATCTCGCGCTGGATATAGCCCGAGAGCTTCTCGCCGACCATGGACCTCGAGCCGTTCTCGGAACCGAAGTAGAAGCTGGCCACGCCGTTTGCGCGTTCGTTCGGGTAGCTATCGGTGCGCAGGGAGATCACCAGATCTGCCCCGAAGGCATTGGCCAGGTCCGCCCGCTCGGTGTCGCTGGGGTTTGCCGTGCGGCTGCGGGAGAGGATCGTCTCCATGCCCGCGGAGATCATGCGCCCCTCCAGGCGGTTGGCGAGGTCCCAGAGGATCTCCTGCTCGGTGATCGCGCCGAACGGGCCCTTCACAGCGGTGCCCTCGTCGGAGCCGCCGCAGCCCGGATCGATGACCACGCGCTTGCCGGAGAGTTGCGGACCGGCGGCGCGGATCATTTCCTTCTCGCGGATGGAGTTCGGGGAGCCGCCGGTGATGCGGCGCCCCAGGTAGGCCAGCGCACGGAGGGTCTCCGGACCGACCATGCCATCGGAGTTCAGCCCGTACTCGAACTGGTACTGGGAGACGGCCTGGTGGGTGTCCGGGCCGAAGTGCCCGTCCACCCGACCGATGTAAAAGCCCAGGTCGTAGAGCTGGGACTGGAGTTCGGAGACGTCGTCGCCGACGTACTGCGGGTCCTGCAGGCTGAGCACCCGGTTGCCAAGCTTGTAGGAGGCCTCGCGCAAGGCGCGCAGGGTGGTTTCGTTGATCACGCCGTCGGCGATGATGCCGCGCTGCTGTTGGAAGGCGCGCAGGGTGGTGGCCAAGACGGCGTCGAAGAATTCCTCTTCTTCGGACCACTGCTCGTTATTGGAGGCCGTGAGGTCGGCGCCGTAATCGGAGAGCATGCCGAGCCGGGCGAGTGCGCTGCGCACCTCGGCGACCCGGGGGCTCTTATCGCCCACGGTGAGCAGCACATTCTGCTGGCTCACGCGGGGGGCGTGGTTCTCGGCGTGTTGTTTATCCGTCACGGCTCGCTGCGTCCTACTTTCCGAACAGTTGCTGGTGGTCCAGGGTTTCCCGCGCTTTAGGCGAGGGATTCCAGCTTCTCGACGAGGGTGCCCTTCGGCTGCAGGCCCGTGAATTCCGCGACCTTCTTGCCGTCCTTAAAGACCATGAGGGCTGGGATGGACATCACCTGGAACATCGCTGCGAGCGCGCGCTCTTCGTCGACGTTGACCTTCGCGACGACGGCGCGACCATCCATCTCCTCGGCAAGTTCTTCGAGGGTGGGGTTCATGCGCAGGCAGGGCTGGCACCACTGGGCCCAGAAATCCACGAGCACCGGCAGGTCGGACTCCACAACGGTGGACTTAAACGTCTGCTGCGTGACCGTGATGATGTTCGACATGCGGGCCCTGCCTTTCCGGGGTTGGGTGGTCCTTGGGCTTGGGTGGTCCACCGGGGGTTTTCCTTGTCCCAGGATACCGTGAATCCCGGAAAAGCTCGGGAGGCCAGCAGTGTGCTGTGGCGTGGAGTTTTAGCCCTCGTTGGCCGGCAGTGCGGCGAGGTAGTGCTCTGCGTCCAGGGCGGCGCGGCAGCCGCTGCCAGCTGCGGTGATGGCCTGTTGGTAGTGGGAGTCCACGAGGTCGCCAGCGGCGAACACGCCCGGCAGGCTGGTGGCGGTGCTGGGCTCGGCAACCTTGACGTAGCCGTCCTCCTTCAGCTCCACCTGGCCCTCGAAGACGCCGACGCGCGGGTCGTGGCCGATGGCGACGAAGAGGGCGTCGAATTCCATCTCCTGGCTTTCGCCGGTGACGGTGTCCTCAATGGTCAGGGAGGTCACCGCGTTCTCGCCGTGGACGGCGGTGACCTTGGAGTTCATGAGGAACTCGATCTTCGGGTTCTGGCGTGCGCGCTCCTGCATGATCTTGGATGCGCGGAACTCGTCGCGGCGGTGGATGAGGGTCACGGTCTCGCCGAACTTGGTGAGGAAGTCTGCCTCCTCCATCGCGGAGTCGCCGCCGCCGACGATGGCGATCTTGCGGTCCTTGAAGAAGAAGCCATCGCAGGTGGCGCAGGCAGACACGCCGCGGCCGATCATCTCCTGCTCGCCCGGGATGTTCAGGTAGCGCGGTGCCGCACCGGTTGCGAGGATGACGGCGCGTGCCTGGTACTCTTCGCCATCTACCGAGACCTTCTTGATCTCGCCGCTCAGGTCCATCTTCTCGACGTCCTCCATGCGCAGGTCGGCGCCGAAACGCTCCGCCTGGTTGCGCATTTCGTCCATCAGCTCTGGGCCCTGGATGCCCTTGGCGAAGCCCGGGAAGTTCTCCACCTCGGTGGTCTGCATCAGCAGGCCGCCGAAGTCCATGCCCTCGAAGACGATCGGCTCAAGCTCGGCGCGGGCGGCGTAGATCGCGGCGGTGTAGCCGGCTGGCCCGGAGCCCACGATGATCACGTTGTGGATCTTCTCCGCAGGGTCGTGGGTACCGCCGGAGCTGGCGGAGGTATCGGGAGTATCGGCAGGGGTGGCCGCGTCCGCGGCATCGCCCGCCTTGTTCACTCCGATTCCGACGTTGGCCTGCAGGAAGGGCTGAGACATGTGACCTCGCTCGTGTTCTTTGAAGTGGGTTTCGCTTTCCTAACGCACTTTATCTAACCCACCAGACACGGGATATATTCCCAGCTCAGGGGTGGTCGGCATAGTCGGCGAGCACGAGGTGGTCCTGCAGCAGGCGTCGCCCCCGCGAGTAGCGGGATTTCACGGTGCCGGGCGCGACGTCGAGCATCGCGGAGATCTCGGAGATGGAGTAGCCGAACATCCCGCGCAGCACGACGGTCTGCCGGAACAGAATCGGGATGCTGGCCAACGCGTTGTGCAGGTCAACGCTGAGCTCCCGGTTCGGTGCGGCGTGCGTAGTCGGCAGGTCGCGTTCGCAGTCGCTGATGTCCTCGCGGTGGCGGTGCCCGCGCCGGTGCTGGGCGGTCACGAAGTTCAGGGCGGTGCGGTGTGCGATGGTCACCATCCAGGTCACGACGCTGGAGCGGTGGCGGAAGGTGGCGGCGCAGCGGTGGATTTTCAGGACGGCTTCCTGGTGGACGTCCGCCAGTTCGTTCTCCGGGACGCCGGCGGCGCGTTCCGCCCAGTGCATGCGGACCTCGTGACGGGCCAGCAGTGTGTGGAGTGCGAGCGGGTCGCCGGCGATGTGCTCGGCGAGCAGCTCCTGGTCGGTGCGGCGCGCGCTGGCCGCGTCCCCCGCGTTGCTCGGTGCGGTGCCCCACGTGGTGGCTGCCGCCCGATGCGGCGGGGTGCTGTGCTGTGTGTCGGTGACTGGTGCCGTCATGGCCCCTCCCCTTTCCCCTGGTGAGCCTGGATCGTGGCTTAGACACTAATGAGCGCCCCGGCCATCGTGATGTCGATGACGCCGGGGCGCTCAAAGTTGTGGACAGCTCAGCCGGTCAGGGGGCCGCGCTGTGGATAACCGGTGGCGCGGGCTCCCGCGCCGGGCTCCCCCACCCAGCCGTTACTGACTAGCGGCTACGGGCTCCGCGGGGCTACCTGCTCCCTTCGCAGCATTGCCACGACCAGCACTCCCCCGCGCTGCACTGCTTGGCGCGGTGCTGGTCTCGTCCACGCGGTTCTGGCCCTGCCAGGTGCCCATGACGCGCAGTTCGCCGAGGGTGGCGCGGCCGTCGGCCTCAGGCAACTGGGTGATCCAGATCAGCAGCTGCTTCATCGGCTTGGTGCCCTGCTCCTTCTTCTCGGCGTCCTCGGCACGCTCCTCCTCGGACTCGGAGCCTTCCGCACCGTCCGCGCCGCCAGCCTTCGCCGCGCTCTTGGCCTTGGCCTCTGCCATGGCCTTCAGCAGCTTCTGGTTCGCACCGCTGCCCACGAGGACGTCCTGCCCGTCATCGCCGCGGAACTCCACGTTCATCGTGGACTCGGTGGCAGTCACGGTGCCCAGCGAGGTGGTCTCGTCCAGGGAGAGCGGGACCTTGCGCAGGTTGGCGGACTGGTTTCCGCTGGTCGTGGTGGCCGTCGCCTCACCCTCCGGCGTGGCCTCCGGGGTGCTGGTCGGCTCCTCCGAAGCGCTTGGCTGGGCAGAGGCCTTGGCACCCGCCTCGTTCGGGATAGCCGCCCCGCTCGGTGCCGCCGGGTCGGTCGGCGCGGTGGCACCGTCGACGCGGCGCAGCTCGACCTTCATGCCGGGTGCCAGGCCCTCCAGCTGGAGCACCTGGATGCGGGTGCCGGTCGGCAGGTCCACGAGCAGGCCGATGCCCTCCTTCGTGGCCTCCGGAGTACTCCCCAGTGGGCTCAGGTAGGAGTCGGACTCCCACTTCGTCGCCGCCCGCCCGTCGTTGACCAGCTGGACGTCCTCCGGTGCGTCGAGGGTGCCCTTCGCGCCGGAGGGCATCCATTCGCGGACGTTGCGGATCGGGACGATCGTCGCCTCGCGGTTGATGATGCCCTCCGCGCCGGAGCGGATGGAGTCCGTGGACAGCGGCGAGTCCTGCCGTCCCCCGCCGAGCACACTGAGCAGGCTGGCGACGAGCGCGGCGATGAGCAGGGCGGTGCCGATGGCGATGCCGCCGATGACGGCCACGTTGTGCACGCGCGCCTGGCGGACACCGAAGCCGGTCTTCTGGACCTGCGGGGTCGGCGCCTCGTCCGGATTGATGGCCAGCTCTCCGGAGGTGAGGTAGCGCAGCCTGGTCGCCAGCTCGCGGGGGTCGCGGTCCGCCGGATTCGGTGGGACGTCGCCCTCATCGCGGTGGCCGTCTGTGTCGCGGTCTGCGTCATCGTCGTCCGCGTCGCTGGCTTCGGCGTGCGCGGTGACCGGGTTGGCCGCCCCGCCGCTAATGACGGCGGCGCGTTGCTCGGCGCTGAGGTCGCTGGCGGCGAGGGACTCGGCCAGCAGTTCCTTCGGGATCTCCGAGACCGGCACGTTGGCCAGCAGGAGTTCGAGGACGGCTGCGATGCCCTGCATGTCCTGCGCGGAGGAGTTATTCGGCAGGTAGCCGGGGAAGGCGAGGACGGCGCCGCCCGCGGTGCTGATGCGGATGCGGTCGCGGTGGTCCACGCCGAGGGCCAGGCCACGGTCGTGCATCTCCGCGGCGGCCTCGGCGAGGTCGGCCACGGCAAAGCCGACGGCCAGCGGATCCGGGCTGGATTCCGCCACCGCGGAGAGCGCGGAGCCGTCTGTCCAGTCGGAGACCACGACCACGCTGCCGGGGCTGTCGATGACCTGGTGGATCTGCGCGAGCCCGGCCAGCGGGTTCGCGTCCTCGCCCTGGGAGCCTTCACCAGCGCGTGCCAGGGCGGCCTCTTGGGCTTCCATCATGGCGCGGGACTTCCGCGACATGTCCTGCTTGACCTGCATCACCAGTCGGGACTGGTTCGGCACGTACTCGCCGGGGCGCTTGCCCTGGCGCACCGCTGCCAGCGGGTCGAGAATGGTGAGCCCAACCAGCTCCCCGGTAGCGGTGCGTCGGGCCTGCCAGTATCGGGCGGCGGTGGAGCCACCGTGGTCGGCGAGCAGGCGGTAGCGCCCGTCCAGGATTGGCGCGCCGGGCACCAGGCGTGGGCCGCGCACGCGCCCTGCGGACAGTGGCGGCAGGGGCGGTAGCAGGGAGTTGGCCACGGCAGCCTCGCGGGCGGCCTCTGCGGGGCCCAGCGGGGTGGGAGCCATGCGCTCTGCGGCGGAGCCCGGTTCCTCGTCGGCCTGACGTCCGGAAAAGAAACGGCCGATACCAGGGACACGGGAGAGCGCGGAGCCGACGGTGAGCACCTCGGGCAGCTTGGAGCGCGCCATGACCACGCCGGTGGCGATGAGGAAGACCGGGCCGGTGATGACCAGGCGGATCAAAAAGCCCGGGTTCTGGCCGGGGGTGATGATCGTGTTGGTGAGAACCAAGTCCACCAGCCAGGCGACGAGCGCGCCGACGAGGGAGGCGCCGACGGCCCAGATGCTGGTGTGCATCACTTCGCGGGAGTTGAGGTTGCCCAGGGAACGGCGCAGCAGCAGCACGCCGATGATCGCGCCCGTGACGAAGCCGAAGCCGTTGGCAGCACCCAGCAGCACCACGACGAGTCGCGGCTCGGTGGCGATGAACGGCGCGATGGAGACCAGCGCGATCTTGGTGATCGTGATGCCGGCAATGATGAAGGTCGGGGTCCAGACCTCCTCGCGTGCGTAGAACACGCGCAGGTGCAGCAGCACCAGGGAATACGGGATGAGCGTGAAGGCGGAGAAGGAGACGGTCCAACCCAGCACGCTCGCGGTCTCCATGGAGAAGGAGCGGTAGGCGAACAGTGCCGGTCCGATGATCCCGCCGAATGCGGTCATGAACACGATGATGGGGATCATCGCGAACATGGTCAGGCGAGTGGCGACGGTGAGGTCCCGGACCACGGCCTTATCGTCGCCGTCGGCGGCGTTGCGGGACAGGCGCGGCATGACGGCGGTCAGCAGGGTCACGCCGATGACGCCGTAGGGCATCTGCAGCAGCTGCCAGGCGTTCATGTAGATCGTCGGGGCGTCCTCGGCGGCGCTGGAGGCGATCTGGTTATTGACGGCCCAACCGACCTGGGAGATGGCCACGTAGAGCACGATGGCCACGCCCATGCCGGCGAAGTTCTTCAGGCGCTCGTCCACGCCCCACAGGGGTCGCAGGTTGATGCCCGCCTTGCGGAGGTAGGGCACCATGATGAGTGCCTGGAAGACCACGCCGAGGGTGGTTCCGAGCCCCAGCAGCAGCACGTGCGGGTCGCTGATGGTGACGTGGTCGGTGGGCTGGAGCTTCGTGTCCTCGGGCAGTAGCAGGTAGCCGCCGAGGACGGTGATGGTCACGAGGTTGTTGACCACGGGCGCCCACGCGCCGGGTTTGAATACTCCCTTGGTGTTCAGCACGGCCATGAACACGGCGAACATGGCGTAGAAGAAGATCTGCGGGAGCACCAGGTAGGCGAACATTGTCGCCATTTGGACGTTGACCTGGCCGTCTTGGTCAAGTGTGAGTCTGATCAGCCAGGGGGCCGCGCCGACGGCGAGGAGGCTGATGATGACGGTGATGCTGAACGTCATCGTCAACAGTCTTCGGATGAAGGCTTCGCCGCGGTCGGCGTCTTCCTTCTCGGCTCGGACGAGCACGGGGACGACCAGGGAGGTCAGCACCGCGCCGAGGACAAGCTCCGTGATGAGGTTCGGCAGGGTGTTCGCCGTGTTGAATGCGGAGGCGACGGCGGCGCCGAGCGCGGAGCCGATGAGGACGGTGCGGAGGAAGCCGGTGATGCGCGACAGGAGGGTCGCGATGGCCATGGAGCCGCCGGTGCGGACGACGTCGGCGTCTGAGGGCTGTTCGTTCTGCTTGTCCTGTTCCGCCGCGGCTGCCGCGGTGCGATCCGTGGGGGTGCCTTCCTCCGGTGGGACGTCGCCGCTGCCGCCGGTTGCGGTGGCTGCCGGGGTGCCGGAGCCTGCTTCTGCCGTGGCGGTTGTGACACGGGCGGCCCCGGCACCGGCGGTGGCCAGCGCTCGGGCGGGCTGGCGTTCAGCGCGGTATTCGCGGCCGGCGGGGTCCGCCCCAGGGTCGACGGAGTGTCCGAGTTCTTCGGCGAGGCCGAACTCGTAGCGGTCGTAGGCGAGCCGCTCGTTGGCCAGGTGGATTCCCGAGGCGGGCCGGCGGAAGTCCACGACGGGGGCGGCTGGGGCCTCGGGCGTAGTGTCTTCGGGTTCCTGGCCGTGCTTGGAGGGGGCGACGCTCAGCGAGGAGTAGTCGTCCGTTGTTTCCGGGGCGTCGGCTTCTTCGCGCGCTTGGGGGGCCAGCGCGGGTGGGCGGGCTTCGATGAAGCGGCCGCGCTGGCCTGCGGGTGGCTTGGCCGGTGGCGTGCTGCCGTGGCCTGCGCTGTCAGCGGAATCCTCGGGAACGTCTGGGTTAGTCACAGAATCCATCTTCGTCCACATTGGGTGCGTTTCCTAACTAGAAACGCGCTCCCGGGGCGGGTTTTCGCTGCCTGTGACGGGTTTTACACGATGTTTTTGGCGGCGGGCCTAGCGGCTGCTGCGGCGGCGCCGACGGTCCAGGAGGAGCTTCCCGCCGATGCCTGCACCAGCGATGATGGTGAGCAGGAGGATCATCTTATCCAGCGGGATATTGGGGCTGGAGTGCACGCTGACCTGCACGGAATCGCTGATTCGCTTGTCGTTGGGGCTGGCGAGCCACAGGTCGAGGTCGCTGCGGCGGTTCGCGGCCCCGAGGTCGATCGACACGGTGAGGGAGCCGCGCGCCGGGATCATCTGCGCGTCGGATTCCAGGATGGTGGCGGGGTGCCCGGCGTGCTCGTCGAGGGTGTTGCGGTAGCGGATCTTCGCCGGCACGGGCAGCGGGAGGCCGTTTTGGGCGGCGACGATCAGTGGTGCGGCCTCGGAAGTTCGGGTGAAGACGTTGCCGGGTGGTAGCAGGGTCACCGAGTTGCGCAGGGCGTCTGCGGTCTCGGCCGCACCGGCGACGCGGGCGGCGGCGCGCTGGCTAGCAGCTGCCTGTTCGGCGGGGTTGCGGGTGCCGTAGTTGCTGGTGGCTCGCGCCAGGTCGGTGAGGATCGGGCGGGTGAACTGCTCGCGGGTCAGCGCGATCTTCCGGGAGTTGGCCATCATGAGGGTGAGGCTGCGGATCCGGTCGGCCAGGGTCGCCAGCTGTGGCGCGAGTGCCGCGGTGGGTTTCCCGGGGTCCGCGAAGGGCTGGGTGACCTCCCCGAGCGCCAGCTCGGAGTTCTTCAGGCCACGGGGGCGCAGCGCGTCGTCCAGGGAGGCCGGGGCGGCCTGCCCGGTGGCGAAGGCCTGCTCGATGTAGTCCATGAGGGCGGTGGCGTCCTGCTCGTCGACCTCCCACTGGCCGGGCGGGACGGCGAGGATCGGCTCGGGGCTGGCGAGTTCCTGCTGGAGCACGGCCAGGGCGGTGGACATGCGGGTGGCCTCAGAGTCCGCGTTGGCGTCGAAGCGGGACTGGGGGTTGGAGTAGCCCGTGGTGTTGGGGCGGGTGCCGGTGGCGGCCAGGACGGTGCCGAGGTCGCCGGAGTAGCGCAGCGCGCGGAGGCTGCCGGCATCGTTGAGCTTCAGCAGGCGGTCGTTCCACTGCTGGTCAGCTTGCTGGGTCGCGGGATCTTGCCTCTCCTCCCCCGAGGTGTCGGGGTTCTGGGCGGCCTGCTGGGTGAGCAGGGTGTTGTTCGCGACGAGCGCGGTGACTGGCACCTTGGGGTCCAGGGTGGGCAGGATCGCCTGGCCCTTGAGGGTGTTCT
Source organism: Corynebacterium urealyticum (assembly GCA_020741275.1). Lineage (GTDB taxonomy): Bacteria > Actinomycetota > Actinomycetes > Mycobacteriales > Mycobacteriaceae > Corynebacterium > Corynebacterium urealyticum_A. Next base: position 9,288 of record DYZK01000052.1, on the reverse strand, counting down.
CGAAGCGGCGGGAGAGGTCGGCCTCCGCCGCGGCGGGGTCCATCTTCGCGGCGGCGAGGTAGGGCAGGGCCTCTGGGGTGAGGTAGCCACTGCTGGGGATGGCGATATTGGCCACTGGGGTGGTGCCGAGGATCTCGTGGATGGTGGCAGCGCCCCGGCCGAGGGTGTGCATGCTGAGCCAGGCTGCGCTGGTGGAGGCGTCGGAGCCGCCCTCCGGGTTGGTGGGTCCGGTGGCTTGGGCGGTGGTATTGATGTCCGCACCGCCGTAGGGCAGCGCGACGGCGCAGCTCTTTTTGGCGGTTTCCCGCAGGTCGCCGAGCCATGCCGCGGCGGCCTTATCCTGCGCCCCGGGTTCGGAGCGATCCTTGGTGTTGAAGATGTCTCCCCAGGAGTCGCGGAGCCGTTTGCGCTCCTCGACGGGCTTCGGGGCGCTTCCGCCCACCCGGTAGCCGTCGGCCATGCGTTCCACGGTCTGCAGCAGGTCGGGGTCGATCGCCAGGCAGCTGGCCTCGCGGATCTTGGTCCCCTGCGGGCCGTCGAGTGCGCTGCGGTAGCTGTCCAGGAGGGTGCGCAGCCGCCCGCCCTCCTTCAGTTGCTCACCGAGGGAGTCCTCGCTGAGGTAGAGCTCGGCGGGTTCGGGGGCATCACCGACCGCGCCGGGCGTGGCGTGGGTTTCACTGCCGAGGGGCCACAGGAAGGTCAGCGGGGTTCCGGAATCACCACTCCCCACTTCTTCCTCGTTTTCTTCTGGGGTGACGACGGCTGTCGCGCGGGTTACCGCGAGCAGCTCCGTTCCCTGTGCTGCCTGTTCTCCGGCGGCCTCTCCCCCACCATCGGCGCCGTCAGCTGTCCCGGGCGTGCCGCCGAGGGCGAACATGAGTGGGTAGGTTCCGGCCTGCGCGGTGTCCGGCAGCCCGAAGCTCATCGGCGCCAAGGCCCCAGCTGGGCCCGTTGTTTCGCCGGTGGGGTTTTCGGGCGTTGGGGTGGCGTCGTCGTCCTTAAAGGAAGGGTCGCGGACGAGGCGGACGTCCACGTCGGCGGTTTCGCCCGGCCCCAGGGAGACTTCCGTGCCGTTGCTGCGCTGCAGTGGGCGCGCAGGGGAGCTGTGCGGGTACTCGCCGCTGTTGGAGAGTAGGGAGGTGCGGACCTGGGCGGGGCTGCCGGCGGCGGGGGCGGTTTTCAGGCTCAGCGTGAGCCCCCGGATGGTGCCGGGACTGGTGTTGCGGATGCGCAGGGAGTAGGTCTGCGGGTCAGTGTCCTCCGGGCTGAGGAAGCGCGGGGTGATGCTGCGAATCTGCAGGTTAATGCCCCGATTGGGGTCGGTGGAGCGGGCGTTCGGGTTGGCCCAGTCCGTGGCTTCTGTCTGGTGGAAGGTGGTGGCCTGCTCGGGGGTTTGGGCGTCCGCGGCGGGCTGTGCAGACGCAGCAGGCTGTGCGGTTGCTGCGGGCAGCGCGGAATCGGCGAGCGGGCCGGGCACGGCGGTAACCCACCCGGCGCAAAGGAGGGAGCCGAGCGCGAGGGCGGTGGCGGGGCGGATTCTGGCAGCCATGCAGCCCTCCTAACGCGGGGTGGCGCGGCCTGCTTCCGCTTCCGCGCGGGCGTGCTTCGGCAGCGTGTCGAGGGCGCGGCGGGCCAGGCGGCGTTCGTCGGCGTAGGCGAGGCGTTCGACCAGGTGGTTCACGGGAACCCAGGTGACTTCGGTGACCTCGGGGTCTTCGTCGTTGAACTGGCCGTCCACGTAGCGCAGCAGGTGGTGGTGGACGGTCTTGTGGATGCGGGTGCCTTCGGAGACGAACCAGTAGTCGATGGTGCCGAGTTCGTCGATGACGGTCCCGGCGATGCCGGTTTCCTCCCACACTTCGCGTTCGGCGGTGCTGTGGTGGGATTCGTGTTCTTCGACGTGGCCTTTGGGCATGGACCACAGGAGGCGTCCGCGGCGGTCGACGCGGCCGATGAGGGCGGCGTAGATCTTGGACATGTCCACGCTGCCGTTGGGGCGCACGGCTTCGGCCAGGCCGGTGAGGACGAGCCCGCCCGCGGAGGTTTCCACCGAGAGCGGCAGGTCGGAGTGCTCCAGGTGGGTGCGGTTCTGCTTGCCCTGTTTGGTACGACGGCTGCCGGTTCGCTTCGGGTTGTTGCGGTTGGCCCCGGAGCGGTTGTTGCGGTTCGAGCCGCGGTTATTGCGGTTGCTTTCGCCCTGCTGGTCCTGCTGGTTGCCGCGGCCTTTACCCTTGCGGTTGTTTTTCGCGTTCTTGGCGTTTTTTGGGCGGCGCTGGTTCTCGCGCTGTGGCTGTTCGTCCTGCTGCGAACGGCGGCGCGTGCTGCGGGGCGAACCGCTGCTCGTGGTGGCGCTGTCGTTCGTGTTCATTCTGTTTATAGTAGCTGCTCGCCTGGGGCTTGGGGGAACCGTCGGCGGCTGTTGGGCGTGCCGGTGGTGGCCGCCGGGCGGGTGACCGGTGCCGTGTGGGGGTGTTGGGGCATGAAGTAAGGTATTGCGCGTGACTACGAGGGCGAATGAGACTGCAGATGGCGCGACGGCTGACGCTGGAGCCGATGCTGGCGCTGGGCCGGGCGCTGCCGAGGTAGCCGGGGATACGCAGGCTAAGCAGGCGGCGATGCTGGGGGCCGCGTGGCAGTCCCTGCGCCGCAATGATGCGACGCTGCGCCGGCTGGCCCAGGCCTTCGAGGGGGCGGGCCACGAGCTCTACCTGGTGGGTGGCTCGGTGCGGGATGCGATGCTCGCGCGCCTGAGCCATGACCTGGATTTCACCACGGATGCCCGCCCGGATGTGGTGATGGGGATCCTGGAGCCGATGGCCGAGACCGTGTGGGATACGGGTATCGAGTTCGGCACGGTGTCTGCGCTGGTTGGTGGCCTGGAGGTGGAGATCACCACCTTCCGGGCGGATCAGTATGACGGCCAGTCCCGCAACCCGGAGGTCACCTTCGGCGACACCCTGGAGGGTGATCTGGTGCGCCGGGATTTCCGGGCGAATGCGATGGCATTGAAGCTTTCCGCGGACGGGGAGCACGAGTTCTGTGACCCGTTGGGCGGGTTGGCTGATGTGGCTGCCGGGGTGCTGGATACCCCGGATAGTCCGGAGGTGAGTTTCCGGGACGATCCGTTGCGCATGCTGCGGGCCTGCCGGTTTGTTTCTCAGCTGGGGTTTGCGGTCGCTCCCCGGGTGGCTGAGGCGATGGCGGCGATGGCGGATCAGATCCAGCGGATCACGGTGGAGCGCGTGGCCGTGGAGTTGAATAAGTTGCTGCTCGGCACGGCCCCGTGGGAGGGCCTGGACCTGATGGTGGAGGCCGGTCTGGCAGATTTCGTGCTCCCGGAGCTGCCGCGCCTGCGAATGACCCAGGATGAGCACAAGCAGCACAAGGACGTGTACTGGCACTCCCTGACGGTGCTGCGCAATGCGCTGGTTCAGGAGCAGAACTACGGTGTGGCCCCGGACCTGGAGCTGCGTTGGGCCGCGTTGCTGCATGACTGCGGGAAGCCGGATACTCGTGCGTTTACGGAGTCGGGCCAGGTGACTTTCCACCAGCACGAGGTGGTGGGCGCAAAGTTGGTGCGCCGCCGGCTGCGGAAGCTGAAGTTTTCTAAGCAGTTGGTGAAGGATATTTCCCAGCTGGTGTTCCTGCACATGCGTTTTTATGGCTATGGAGATAGCGCGTGGACGGATTCGGCGGTGCGCCGGTATGTGACTGATGCGGGTGATTTGCTGCCAAAGCTGCACATGTTGGTGCGGGCGGATTGCACGACCCGTAATAAGCGCAAGGGGGCGCGCCTGCGCCGTAATTACGACGACCTCGAGCGGCGCATTGAGGAACTGAAGGAGAAGGAAGACCTGGCCGCGGTGCGCCCGGACCTGGATGGCAACGAGATCATGGAGATCCTGGGTCTGAAGCCGGGCCCGGAGGTGGGCCAGGCGTGGGCGTTCTTGAAGGAGCTGCGTTTGGACCGGGGGCCGTTGGGCCGGGATGAGGCCATCGCGGAGCTGCGGGGCTGGTGGGACGCTCAGCAAAGGTAGCGAAGATTGGAGTCAGCTCGAGCTGCGCAAATGGCACAGTCCTCAGCCCGGGTGAGACCAGTTATGCTCTGCTGGTTCAGCGCGTCATAAGTTTTCACCCAAGCCGAACAAGTGCCGTGTGTGATCTCCAAGCGCAGCCAACCCCACCGCTCACCCAGCTACACTGCAGGCATGGCAACCCCCGAGTTCATCCTCAACCTGCGCGAAAAAATCGGCACCGACCCACTCTGGCTCCCCGGCATCACCGCGATCGTCCTCAAGGAAGTCCCACCCGAAGCCCCACTCTGGGAAGTCCCGAAAGTCCTGCTGGTCAAACGCGCCGACAACGGCGAATGGACGCCCGTCTGCGGCATCGTCGACCCCGGCGAGGAACCCCACGTCGCCGCCATCCGCGAAGTCAAAGAGGAAACCGGCCTATACGTCACCGTCGCCGCACTCCTCGGCGTCGGCGCCACCGACCAGGTCACCTACCCCAACGGGGACCAGACCGCATACATGGATACCGCGATGCGGTGCGTCCTCACCGATAAGGACGCCAACCCCCTCGACCCCACACTCCCCGACTACGATTCACTCGCCGAACCCATCGTCGGCGACGAAGAATCCACCGATGTTGGTTGGTTCTCCGTGGCCCAACTGCCCCCAATGAAGCCCCGCTTCCGCCTCATCATCGCGGACGCCGTCGCGCAGCTGAAGCACCCGCAGGGCTTCCGGCCCCGCATCGGCTACTTCAAGCGCAGCTAGGGCCGCTACGAGGCCGTGGGTTCCCACCGGCGCTCCCCCAACGCCCCGCGGCAGTGAGGCAAGGCTCGTGAGCCGGCCGCTACCAGGTCGTCGCGCGCTCCGGGGCCTCCTCATGCTTCGCGGCATAGCTGGAAGCCCGGAAAGAACAAATAATCAGCTGCACCTGGTGGAAAATCATCAGCGGCAGGATCATCATCCCCAGCCCGCCCCCGCCGAACATCACCGCAGCCATCGGCAAACCGGAGGCCAGGGACTTCTTCGTCCCCGCGAACTGGATCGCCACCTGATCTTCATAGTTAAAGCCCAGCTTCCGGGCCGCGAGCGAGGAGAGCGCAAGCATCAGGTACACCAGCGCCACCGACCCCAGCACCAGGCCGGTCACGCTCACCCAGCTGATCGTCGACCAGATCCCGTCCACGATCCCCTCGGAGAAGGACACGTACACCACCAGCCCGATGGAGATCTGATCCACCTTCTTCGTCGCCTTCGACGCCGCGAAATCCTTCACCCACGGCCGCAACAGCTGCCCCACCACGAAGGGCAAGAACAGCTGCAGACCGATCTTGTAGAAGGTGCTGGCGTCGATATGGAAACCACCCTCCGCGTTGGACATCAACAACAGCACCAGCAGCGGCGTCAACACCACACCCAGCAAGCTAGACGCACTCGCCGCGACGATGGAGGCGGCCACATTACCCCGGGCGATCGACGTGAACGCCACCGAGGACTGCACCGTGGAGGGCACCAACGTCATGAACAAGATGCCCAGGTACATCTCCTGACCGATCAACCCAGACAGCGGCCGCAGCACAACACCAACCAGCGGGAAAATCGCGAAGGTGAAGGCCGCGATCAGCAGGTGCAGCCGCCAGTGCATCAGGCCCTCCAGCGCCTCCCGCGGGTGCAGGCGAGCACCGTAGAGGAAGAAGAGCAAGGCGATGGCGATCGTCACCACCCAGTTGCCGATCTCTGCACCCTGCCCCCGCAGTGGCACGATCACCGCCGCGATCACCGCGAGCACGATCAACACAATCAAAAAGTCCGGGCGGTAGCCCAGAATCTTCTGCATGACCGTCTGCTTGCTCGGGGTGGGGTTATCGGCGCTCATTCTTGGCATTGTAGCCTACGTCACAGAAGCGACAGCGATGGGGAGAATTGCACCCCGCGGGCAGCTTTAAAACTTTTTCACAAATATAGAATACACAGAGGGTTTCGTTGGGTTAACTAACGAACATGACGAATAACCGAGGGGACCACAGCACCGGCGCGGCAGCTGGCCGCGCACCACAGAACCCGACCGCAGGGCCACAGGGCACCGCAGGCGCCGCGAGCGCGAGCACCACGCCCGCCCCGGGCAGCCCAACCGCGACCGCCGAAAGGATCGACCCGACCCAAGCGGCGCAAGAAACCTACGACGTCATCATCATCGGCGCCGGCACCTCCGGGCTGAACATCGCCCGCGAACTCGCCGCCGCAGGGCTCACCGTCCTCGGCCTGGAAGCCGGCAAGCGCTACGACCGGCACACCTACCCACGCACCGAGGTCGACTCCAGCTCCCAGCTCTTCTGGGGCGGCGGCGTGGAACTGACCATCGACGCCGGACTCGGCCTGCTCCGCCCCAAGGCCGTCGGCGGCGGCTCCATCGTCAACCAGGCCCTCATGGACCGCTTCGACGACGTCGCCTTCTCCTCCTGGCGCGACCAGTCCGGCGTCTCCTGGCTCAACGAGGACGACCTCGCCGACTACTACGATCGGGCCGAGGGAAACATGATCCTCAAGAATGTGCCCGAACAGTGGCGCAACGGCAACGCCAAGAACTTCGCCGAGGGCTTCGACGCCAACGGCTACCGATACGCCCCACTGCGCCGCGGTGAGGCCGACTGCCGCTTCGAGGACGGCAACTGCTGCGTGGAATGCCTCAGCGGCTGCGGGATCGACTCCAAGCAGTCCACCGCCATCACCGCCCTGCCAGCAGCGGAAAAGCACGGCTTCCACCTCATCGACTGCGCTGAAGCGCGAACAATCACCGAGCACCCCGACCGCGTCACCGTCACCACCCGCGTCCCCGCGGACAGCACCCCGAAGGGCCGTCGCGGATTCGGCAAGCCGACCTACTTAGAACCCCACGTGGAGCGCACCTTCACCGCCCGGCGCGTCGTGCTGGCCTCCGGGGCGATCGGCAACACCGCCCTGCTGCTGCGCAGCGGCTACGGCAAGCAGCTGCCGGACCTGGGCAAGAACTTCTTCACCCACCCGCAGTACATGAACCTGGGCCGCTACGCCGAGGACGTCCGCGCCTTCGCCGGCCCGCTGCAGAACTACAAGTCCGACGACCCGACCTTCCGCCGCCAGGGCTTCAAGCTGGAGAATGTCTTCGCCGGCCCCGGCAATATCGCCCTCCTGCTGCCCGGCTTCGGCGCCCGCCACGCGGAGATCATGCAGGACTTCCCGCGCCTGGGCTGCATCGAGGTCTGCGTCCGCGACACCAACCCCGGCGAGATCACCATCAACCGCAAGGGCAACCCGGTGGTCAAGAAGAAGCTCAACCGGGAGGACGCCCGCCGCCGCGACACCGGCATGGCCGCCATCCGCAATATCTTCAACGCCACCGGCGCGGAGGAGATCCTCCACGGCCAGTTCGGCATCGGCCTGCACCTCATGGGCGGGCTCGGAATGGGCGCCAGCGCCAAGCAGGGCGTGGTCTCCCCCGAGTTCACCCTCTACGGCAGCCAGCGCATCCTCGCCGCGGACTCCTCCATCTTCCCGAACGCGCCGGGCATCAACCCCGCACTCACCATCGCCGCCCTGTCCCTCAAGGCCGCCGACCAGATCATCGCCGCGAGCTAAGGAAGGAAGAAAGCAGACATGACCAGCAAGAACCTCAATCCCCGCTCCACCGAGCTGCTCTCCCCCACGCAGATGAAAGGCCTGCTGCGCCTGGGCGACGTCGTCATCCCCGGCGTCCCGGCCCGCAAGGCAGCGTCCGGCGGCGGGGCGCTACCGTCCTTCTCCGATTCCGGATGCGCGGCCGGCATCGACCGCATGCTCTCCTACATGTACGACGACGACCGCAACGCTTTCCTCATCCTCGCCACCGTTTGCGCCTACGCGCCCACGCCTGTGATCCGCCTGATCGTCGCGATGGCCAACGCGAATGCCAAGTTCCCCGAGCCGCTCGCCGGGCTGATGCGCATGGCCAACCTTGGTATCAAGGGTGTCGTCCACAGCCTCTACTACTCCAACCTCGGGGTGCGCCTGGGTGAAGAGCTCACCGACTCCCCGCTGATCGCCCGGGGCAGCAACCCCAACCAGCTGCCGAACATCAACCAGGCCATCGGCTACGAGACCACCATCAACCAGGAGGCCTACGAGGCCGCCCTCGCCGCCGCCGACGCGCAGAACCCACGCGACTAACCCGCGCTCAGAAACCACAAGGAGCACACACCATGGCAACACAGATCCCAGAGTCCGAATACGCCCAGGTCGAGGGCGTCGTCGACAGGGCACGCGAAGCACAGAAATCCATCGGCGCCCTCAGCGTCGAGGAAAGGCTTGAACACCTCCGCCTCCTGCGCGGTGTGATCGTCAACCGCACCGAGGAGATCGTCGACCGCGTCCGGGAGGAAACGGGCAAGTCCCGCAGCGACATCCTCATGTCCGAAATGTTCGGCGCGCTGGACGTCATCAGCTGGCACGAAAAGAACGCCGCGAAGGTCCTGGCCCCGCAGAAGGTCGAGACCCCGCTGACGATGATGGGCAAGAAGTCCGAGATCTGGTACGAACCACTCGGCGTGGCCTTCGTGATCGCGCCCTGGAACTACCCCTTCTTCCAGGCCATCGTGCCGATCGTCGCCGCACTGGCCGCCGGCAACGCGGTCGTCTACAAGCCCTCCGAGCACACCCCGCTGGCCGGGCTGATCGAATCCCTCATGGAGGAAGCCGCCATCGCCCCGAACTGGGTGCAGGTGGTCTACGGCGACGGTGCCGTGGGCGCGGATGTCATCGACCAGCACCCCGACCTCGTCATGTTCACCGGCTCGTGCGCGACCGGCCGGAAGATCATGAAGCAGTGCTCCGACATGCTCATTCCTGTCGAGCTCGAGCTCGGTGGCAAGGACCCCATGATCGTTTTTGAGGACGTCGACATCCCCCGCACCGCCGCGGGCGCACTGTTCGGCGGTCTGACGGCGACGGGCCAGTCCTGCACGTCTGTGGAGCGGCTCTACGTCCACGAGAGCATCAAGGAGGAGTTCGTCGCGGAGCTGGTCCGGCAGGCCCGGCTGCTCACGCAGGCGGACACGGACGCCCGCAACAACGACCTGGGCCGCATGACCGTCGACTTCCAGATCGAGCGAGTCAACGAGCAGGTTCAGGACGCACTGGCGCGCGGTGCCCGCCAGCTCACCGGCCAGGACTGGGACGGCCGTTCCGCGCTGATCCCGCCGATCCTGCTGGTCGACGTGCCGGAGGACGCGCTGGTCGTCACGGAGGAGACCTTCGGGCCGGT
>DYZK01000051.1 GCA_020741275.1 Corynebacterium urealyticum | reverse complement strand
AGTTAGATTCTTCAGCGAGAAGTTTTTAAAGGTTTAAGGCTTTGATCCTCACTCTCCAGATTCTCCTTGTCATCACCAGCCTGCTGCTGGGGCTGTCCGTGCTGCTGCACAAGGGCAAGGGTGGCGGCCTGTCCAGCCTCTTCGGCGGCGGTATGCAGACCAACCTCTCCGGCTCCACGGTCGCAGAGAAGAACCTGGACCGGCTCACCGTCGGCACCGGCGTCGTGTGGTTACTGTGCATCATCGCGCTGAACCTGGTTCTGCACTACGGCTAAGCAGTTCTCGCGACACCACATTTCCCGCGTTGCTGCATAGTGCTAGCGACGCGCACATAGTTTTAAGCCCCGCCCGTCAGTCTTGCGAGCGGGGCTTCGTGCTACCTATACCTAGTTCTTGGCGTCCTCGCCCAGCCATGGGGAGGCGGCCTCGTCGACCCACAGCACGGTGCGCTCCACGCCCGCCACGATCGCGCCCGGCCACTGGGTCCCGTTGCCGCCGTTGGCCACCTGCTGGGCAGCCTCGGCCTTTTCAGCCCCGGAGACCAGCAGCCACACCTGGGCTGCCCGGTTCACCGCGTTGATCGTGAGGCTGACCCGCTCCGGCGGGGGCTTGGGGCAGTCACGCACCGCCACCACCTCACCGGTGGCCTCCAGCAGCTCAGGGGTGTGGGGGAAAAGGGAGTTGATGTGCCCTTCGGGTCCCATACCCAGCAGGTGGACGTCGAAGCCCTGCGGCGCCAGGCGGGCCAGCTTCTTTTCGTAGTCACGGGCTGCCTCATCCAGCTCCGCACCGTCATTCGGAGCCGACCCGGTGGGGGCAAGGTAGCTCACGATGTTCTCCGCTGGGATCGCGATATGGTCCAGCAGTGCCTCGCGCGCCTGCTTCTCGTTGCGCTCCGGGTCATCCGCTGGCACGAAACGCTCGTCGCCAAAGAAGACCAGCACCCGGGACCAGTCGATGGCATCGATGGGGAAGTCCTCCGCGGCCGTCGTGGCGGCATGATCCAGCACCGCGAGCTCGCGGAGCGTCTGGATCCCACCACCCCCGCCCGTCAGAACGACGCGTGCGACCCCATCGCCGTGGACGCCGGAGTGTTCGCGCTGGATCTTCGTAACCGTGCGCACGAGCTCCCGGGCCGCGGCAGCAGCCAGGCCTCGTTGGTCAGCATTCTGGATGACGGTGACGCCACCGTCGCTCACGGTGCCGTCGATGGTGTCTTGTTCTGCACGGTGTTCTGCGGTCATGCTTTCTCCTTGTGTTCAGCCACAACTGGGTGGGGAAGCAGTGCTTAACGCTGGGACTCGAGGCTCTCCAGGTCCTCGACGATGCGGGTGACCGTCTCGCCGCTGCGGCGGGGGCGGTTAACCCGAACCAGTCCACGGAGGGCCCGACCGAAAGCGTAGTCGGAATCCAGGTGGCGCAGCTCCTCGGCGAGGCAGTCGCCCAGATCTCGGGGAGCCAGGGCCACCAGGGAACGTCGCGTCCCGACGGTGACCTCGGCGGTGTGGGCGTCCTGAACAGCGACGGTGATGTCCGCACCCGCGCGGTTGAGAACCGTTTTCTGGACCGGGACGGTCTCATGACCAGCGGCGTCAACGGGAGGGACCGGGGCGTCGGAATTGATCCGCTTCACAGGAACCGCCAGCTGGTCGGCGAGCCAACCCGCTGCCAGGTCCACGGCGGCGTCGTCGGCGGGCCCGGTAACCTCAGCGGACTCCACCGGCTCGAAGGGCGGCTGATCCAGCGTGGAGGCCAGCAGGGCCCGCCACAGGGTGATGCGGCTCCACCCGAGGTCGGAATCCCCGCGGGAGTAGGTGGTGCGGCGCCGGTAAATGCTGCGGGTGGTGGTCTCCGCGTTGACGTCCGTGATGCGGCGATCCGCTAGCACCCCCAGTGGGTCGGCGGCGGGGTTGCGGGGCGCATCTCCCGGCCACCAGACGACGATCGGGGTGTCCGGCAGCAGCAGCGGGCGGACGATGGAGTCCTCGTGCTCGGTCAGGCCACCGTGCAGGCTCAGCACGATGATCTCGGAGGCGCCGGCCTTACCGCCTAGATGAATCTGCGCGTCCAAGCGCGGCTCATCGCTGGGGCCGTCGGCTTCCTGCAGGATGATCACACGGGCGGGGTGCTCGCGGGCGGCGTCGGTGACCGGCACCAGGATTGACTCCAGCGGGGTTGCTGCGGTCGAGCTGACGACCACGGTGAGCACGCGGCCAGACGCGACCTCGCCGCGCTCCTCACGGGCCTTGTTCAGCCGCTGGGTCACCTCACGGGTGCTGGTGTGCGGAAGCGTGATGATCATGCCTGAACTCTTCCTTCTCTCGCTTGAATGGTAGGGAAGCGGGCTTATGGGCGGCGCCACTGGCGGCCGCTGCGGGACATGAGCTCGTCTGCTCCCGGTGGACCCCACGTGCCGGCTGGGTAGTCCTCCGGGGTGCCGTGGCTCTCCCAGGACTTCAGGATGGGATCCAGGATGCGCCAGGAGAGCTCGACCTCTTCGTTGGTGGGGAAGAGGCTCGCCTCGTCGAGGAAGGCATCCAAGATCAGCCGCTCGTAGGCCTCAGGCGATTCCTCCGTGAAGGACTCGGAGTAGGAAAAGTCCATGTTCACATCGCGGACCTCCAT
>DYZK01000050.1 GCA_020741275.1 Corynebacterium urealyticum | reverse complement strand
CACCAAGCAGGCCCTGGCGGGTATCGAGGAGCTCCGCGACGTCTGTGACACCCTCATCGTCATCCCGAATGACTCTCTACTGAAGCTCTCCGACGAGCAGCTGTCCATGATGGACGCCTTCCGCAAGGCAGACGAGGTGCTGCTTTCCGGTGTCGAGGGCATCACCAAGCTGATCACCACCCCGGGTGTGATCAACGTGGACTTCGCGGATGTCCGCTCCGTCATGACCGACGCCGGCTCCGCCCTGATGGGCATCGGCACCTCCCGCGGCGAGCAGCGCGCCGTCAAGGCCACCGAGGCTGCAATCAACTCCCCGCTGCTGGAGAACACCATGCAGGGCGCCAAGGGTGTGCTGCTCTCCTTCGCAGGCGGCTCCGACCTCGGCCTGATGGAGGTCTCCGAGGCCGCATCCCTGGTCCAGACCATGGCCGACGACGACGCCAACATCATCTTCGGCACGATCATCGATGACCAGCTCGGCGACGAGGTCCGCGTCACCGTTATCGCCACCGGCTTCGACGACTCGCCGTCGGCATCCTCCAGCGCCCAGCGCGGCGGGGCTGCCCACGCTGCCGAGAACCGCGGTGCCAGCATCTTCGGGGACTCCGAGGCCCCGCGCGTCGAGGCTGAGCCACTGCAGGAGGCCGCACCGGCCCAGCCAGCGACCCCGGCAAGCGAGCCGCGTCAGGAGCGCCAGAGCTCCTTCGCCGCCCGCGAAGGTCGCGCAGGGCAGAACTCCGCACGCGGCGGTGGCCTGTTCACCTCTGACGAGCCGGCTCGCCCGCGCCACGAGCGCACCGACGGCCCGGACGAGGGCGATGACCTCGACCTCCCGTCCTTCCTCTAACAGCGATGGCTACGGCACGCCCGACCGAGCGCCCCGTCCGGATGGTGTTCACCACCCGCGACGGTGGCGTCTCCGAGGCTCCCTACGGCAGCTTTAACCTGGGAGATCACGTCGGGGACGACCCCGCGGCGGTCACCGCCAACCGCGGACGTCTCGCCGAGATCCTGGGGCTCGACGCGGAACGCTTCATGTTCATGGAGCAGCTGCACACCCCGACGGTCACGGAGGTCACCGCGGACATGCTGGGGTCGGGGCCCGTGCCGGCCACCGACGCCCTCGTCACGACGCTGCGAGACGTCCCGCTGGTCGTCCTGACTGCCGACTGCGTCCCCCTTCTGCTCGCAGATCAGGACGCGCGCGTCATCGCCGCGGTCCACGCCGGGCGGATCGGTGCCCGCAATGGCATCGCTCGCCGGGCCGTGGAGCGCATGGTGGAGCTTGGCGCCAATCCCGCCGCGATTCATGCGGTGATGGGGGCCGCGGCCAGCGGCGAACAATACGAGGTTCCGGCCGACATGGCGGCGGACGTGGAGTCCCGCCTGCCTGGGTCGAAAACTCGCACAAAGCAGGGAACCACCGGCCTCGACATCCGGGCGGGCATCGCCCGCCAGCTCGAAAGCCTCGGCGTGGGTGCGGTGGACATCGACCCACGCTGCACCATTGCCTCCGACAACCTGTTCAGCTACCGGCGCGAGGGAACCACCGGTCGCCAAGCTGGCGTAATCTGGATGCCATCATGACAAGCCCAGATGGAGACAAGGCCCGCGCCCAGCGGGCGGAGCAGCTGGCGGAAAACCTCCGCTCCGTGCGGCAGCGCATCGCCGTGGCCGGGGGAGCAGACCTTCTGCCGATCACGAAGTTTCACCCGGCAGAAGACATCGAGCTCTTGCGCGCCGGCGGTATCCACGCGGTCGGGGAAAACCGCGAACAGGAAGCCAAGCGCAAGGCCGCTGAGCTGGCGGGAAGCGTCGAGATTCACATGGTGGGTCAGATCCAGACCAACAAGGCTAACTCCGTGGCCCGGTGGGCAGCCGCCGTCCACACGGCGGACTCAGAGCGCCTCATTACTGCCCTCGAGCGGGGTGCCGGTTTGGCGCTGGAGCGCGGCGACCGGGCAGAGAAGCTGCCGGTGCTGGTGCAGTTCAGCGCCGACGGTGATCCACAGCGCGGTGGTGCCCCAGAGGACCAGATCGACCAACTCGCAGATCTGGTTGCGGGATCGGAGCACCTCGAGCTGCGCGGCCTCATGACCGTCCCGCCTTTGGGCAGTGACCCGGCTAAGGTCTTCGCCCGAGGTCGCGCCCTGCTGGAAGGCATTAGCGACCGCGTCCTGGGTGCACCGGTGTACTCCGCGGGCATGAGCCACGACCTGGAGATCGCGATCGGCGAGGGCTCCACGTTGGTGCGTGTCGGTACGGACATTATGGGCCCGCGACCAGTACGTTAACGAACAACGAATACCCCAATAAACAGTGATTGCAGCAAGCGAAAGGAAACCCAAGCATGGCTGAGGGCTTTGGCGATAAGTTCAAGGAGTTCTTCGGGCTCGGGGGCGTAGAGAGCTACGAGGACCCTTACTACCGGGATAACTTCGAAGAGCGCCCCGAGCGCACTGAGCGCCACGAGCGTGAGGACCGCGCGGCCGGTCGTTACGACTCCGATCACTATGGCTCCTACCGCTCCAGCGAGCGACGCTCCGAGGTTGGGTCCTCCCACGGCTACGGCTCCGACCGGGAGCACGCCGCCGCCCCGGCTCGCTCCCGCTACGGTGCTACCGAGCGCGAGGCCGCCCCGGTGCAGAAGAACCCGATGGTTATCCGCCTGGCTCTGAATGAGTACAACCAGGCGCGAGAGATCTCCGAAGCGCTGAAGACCGGGGACGTCGTCGTCTTCAACCTGGGCGGGATGGAGAAGTCCGCCGCAACCCGTGTGCTGGACTTCGCCGCTGGCCTGAGCCTGGGCCTGGATGCCGAGCTGAAGAAGCTGGGTGGGGTGCGTAACTTCGTTCTGATCCCGCACGGCATCGAGCTCGAGCAGTCCCAGCTGGACCAGCTGACGGAGGGCTGATCCCGAGTGGTCAACCTCATCGGAGCACTCATCCTGCTCGTCCGCCTTTTCACGCTGCTCCTCATCGTGCGGATCATCGTGGAGATGGTGCAGTCCTTCTCCCAGAACTGGCGCCCACAGCGCTGGTTCATCATGATCGCCGAGCCGATCTTCGCGATCACCGATCCGCCAGTCAAGGGGCTGCGTAAGCTCATCCCGCCGCTGAATATGGGTGGGGTTGCCCTGGACGTTTCTGTCCTGGTGCTGTTCTTTGGTCTGCAGATTCTGCTGACGATTCTGCACTCCCTCCTCTAACGAGGAATCCTCAGAGCACCCTGCTAGGGCGAAGGTTTTTCAGAACTGGTGAAGAAAACCAGCTCTAGATGAGAACAAAGCCTTTTCGCGCTGGTATGGTGGACTACAGTCTTTCTGAAGAATAAAACCATCCTGCAGACAGGCTTTGCCGAAATTATCCGAGAGCGAAGGGAAGTATTGATGGCGCTCACACCAGCTGACGTTCACAATGTTGCGTTCAGTAAGCCCCCGATTGGTAAGCGTGGTTACAACGAGGACGAGGTCGATCAGTTCCTCGACCTCGTTGAGGACACCCTCGCCGAGCTCCAGGACGAGAACGCTGAACTTCGCAGCCAGGTGGGCGACGGCGGCCAGCCGGCCGCTGCCGCAGCGGGCACCAAGGTCGACGAGGACGCACTGCGCAAGCAGATCCGCTCCGAGGTTGAGGCCGAGGTTCGCGAGGAGGCTCGCCGCGAAGCGCAGAACACCCAGTCCAAGGGCGCTGCTGAGGTTTCCGGTCTGCAGTCCAAGCTGAAGGAGGCGGAGCAGCGCGCTGAGGCTGCTGAGCGCCGCGCCCAGGAGGCCGAGCAGAAGGCCAAGAAGGCTCAGCAGGACGCCGAAGCCGCGAAGTCCCAGGCTGGCAAGGCTGCTCCGCAGGCTTCCGGTGTCGCCGGTGGTGCAGCTGCCAAGGGTGCTGCCACCGAGGACACCCACATGCAGGCCGCTCGCGTGCTGTCCCTGGCTCAGGAGATGGCGGACCGCCTCACCAACGACGCGAAGTCCGAGTCCAACTCCATGCTGGATGAGGCCCGCGCCGAGGCGAAGAAGACCCTGGATAACGCGGACTCCACCGCGAAGAGCCAGCTGGCGGATTCCCAGAAGCGCTCCGAGGAGCAGCTATCTGACGCGAAGACCCGCTCCGAGAAGATGCTGGCCGACGCGAAGCAGCAGTCTGAGACCCAGCTGGCTGACGCGAAGCAGAAGTCCGAGACCATGGTCTCCGACGCCAACGCTCAGGCAGAGGCCACCGTGCGCCAGGCACAGGAGAAGGCCAACGCCCTGCAGCAGGACGCCGAGCGCAAGCACACCGAGATCATGACCACAGTGAAGAAGCAGCAGACCACTCTCGAGGCACGCATCGAGGAGCTGCGCACCTACGAGCGCGAGTACCGCACCCGCCTGAAGACCTTCCTCGAGTCCCAGCTTGAGGACCTCAACAGCCGCGGCACCGCAGCGCCGAAGGCTGTCGAGAGCGAAGGCGAGCGCAACTAGCGATCATGCTCGTGGCCTCACTGGGCCTCGCGGTCCTCGGATTTGCGGCACTCCTGGTGGCGCTCTACCTGGGCTCAGTCACCTGGGCCTGGATCTGCGTGATCATCGCAGCCATCGGAGTTCTGCTCTCCATCGCGGAGGCCATCCAGCACCGTAAGAGCAGAAAATAACTACATAGCTTTACCCCTAGGGTTGGCAGCCACACCAAGCCAACCCGCCGCTAGGACCCGGCCATCACCGGCGAGCGTCTCGGAAGAACAGCCCCCACGAGGGATGCCTAGTAGAACCGAGCGGAGTCGCGTTCCGTACAACAACGCAAGATAAGAGGAAGCCTTGTCAACTGGCGGGTGGCGCCCACGGCAGGCTTCAAGCAGGGTGGTACCGCGAATCCTCGTCCCTGTGCTTGAAAGAAATTTCACTTTAAGCACCAGAGACGAGGATTTTCTTATGGCTACACCAGCTGGCGGCGTCTACCCCCGCGTGGACATGAGCGGCGGGGGCAGCAACTTCCCAGCCATGGAAGAAGAGGTACTGAAGTACTGGAAGAAGGACAACACCTTCCAGGCCAGCCTTGACAACCGCGAGGGCAATGAGGAATACGTCTTCAACGACGGTCCGCCGTTCGCCAATGGCTTGCCGCACTACGGCCACCTGCTCACTGGCTACGTCAAGGACATCGTCCCGCGCTACCGCACCATGGCCGGCTACCACGTCCCGCGCGTCTTCGGCTGGGACTGCCACGGCCTTCCTGCCGAGCTGGAGGCGGAGAAGCAGCTGGGCATCACCGACAAGGGCGAGATCGAGTCCATGGGACTGGACCGCTTCAACGAGTACTGCGCCAAGTCCGTCATGCACTACGCCGACGAGTGGGAGAACTACGTCACCCGTCAGGCTCGCTGGGTCGACTTCGAGAACGGCTACAAGACCATGGACCAGGACTACATGGAGTCCGTCATGTGGGCCTTCAAGGAGCTCTACGACAAGGGCCTGATCTACCAGGGCTTCCGCGTGCTGCCGTACTCCTGGGCCGAGCACACCCCGCTGTCGAACCAGGAGACCCGCCTCGACGACTCCTACCGCGACCGCCAGGACCCGACCGTCACCGTGACCATGCCGTTCACCGGTGCACGCGAGGGCTACCCAGCCACCAAGACCTGGGAAGCTCACCCCGAGCTGCACGACGCCGCAGCCATCGCCTGGACGACGACCCCGTGGACGCTGCCGTCCAACCTCGCCCTGGCCGTCGGCCCGGAGATCGAGTACTCCCTGGTCAAGGTCGGCGAAGACGGCGCGGAGGGCTTCGCTGGAGCCAAGCTGCTGCTGGCCACCGCGCTGCTGGGGGCCTATGCCAAGGAGCTGGGCAAGGAGCCAGAGGTGCTGGCCACCTTCACAGGTGCTGAGCTCGAGGGCCTGGAGTACACCCCGGTCTTCGATCACTTCGCTGATCAGGAAAACGCCTTCATGGTGCTCGTGGCGGACTACGTCTCCACCGAGGACGGTACCGGTGTCGTCCACCAGGCCCCGGCCTTCGGTGAGGACGATATGGACGTCTGTAAGGGCTACGGCATCGACCTGGTCATCCCGGTGGACGCCGACGGCAAGTTCACCTCCCTGGTTTCCGAGTACCAGGGCACGCTGGTTTTCGACGCCAACCGCGACATCATCCGCGACCTGAAGGCCAAGCAGCGCGTCCTGCGCGATCAGACGATTGTCCACTCCTACCCGCATTCCTGGCGCTCCGGCGAGCCGCTGATCTACATGGCTCTGCCCGGCTGGTTCGTGAATGTGCTTGAGATCCGCGACCGCATGGTGGAACTCAACCAGCAGATCGAGTGGATCCCGGAACACATCCGCGACGGCCAGTTCGGTAAGTGGCTGGAGGGCGCCCGCGATTGGAACATCTCCCGCACCCGCTACTGGGGTTCGCCGGTCCCAGCCTGGGTGTCTGATGATCCGCAGTACCCGCGCGTGGACGTCTATGGCTCCCTCGAGGAGCTGGAGGCCGACTTCGGTGTCCGACCGAAGTCCCTGCACCGCCCGGACATCGACGAGCTGGTTCGCCCGAACCCGGACGACCCGACCGGCAAGTCCATGATGCGCCGCGTCCCGGACGTCCTCGACTGCTGGTTCGAGTCTGGCTCCATGCCTTTCGCCCAGTACCACTACCCATTCGAGAACGTGGAGGCCTTCGAGGAGGAGCAGCCGGCGGACTTCATCGTCGAGTACTCCGGCCAGTCCCGCGGCTGGTTCTACGTCCAGCACGTACTTTCCACCGCACTGTTCGACCGCCCGGCCTTCAAGAAGGTCGTCGCCCACGGCATCGTCCTGGGCTCCGACGGGCTGAAGATGTCCAAGTCCAAGGGCAACTACCCGGACGTCAATGAGGTCTTCGACCGCGACGGCTCCGACGCGATGCGCTGGTTCCTCATGTCCAGCCCGATCCTGCGTGGCGGCAATCTGATCGTCACCGAGCAGGGAATCCGTGAGGGCGTGCGCCAGGCGCTGCTGCCAATCTGGAATGCGTACAGCTTCCTGCAGCTCTACGCCTCCGAGGAGGCGCGCTGGTCCGTGGACTCCGATAACGTGCTGGATCGCTACATCCTCGCCAAGACGCACGACCTGGTATCTAACGTGGACAAGGCTCTGGCCGATACCCGCATCGCGGATGCCTGCGATGAGGTGCGTCAGTACGCCGACATCCTCACCAACTGGTACGTGCGCCGCTCCCGTGACCGTTTCTGGGCTGGCCAGGAGGCCCACCCGGAGGCCTTCGACACTCTGTACACGGTGCTCGAGGTGGCCACCCGCGTGACTGCGCCGCTTCTGCCGTACATCTCCGAGGTCATCTGGCGCGGGCTGACCGGCGAGCGTTCCGTCCACCTGGCGGACTACCCGAAGGCCGAGGACTTCCCGGCCGACGCGGAGCTCGTCGACGCGATGGATGCCACCCGCGCGGTCTGCTCCTCGGCCAGCTCGGTGCGAAAGTCCAATAAGCTGCGCAACCGCCTGCCGCTGCCGAAACTCACGGTCGCGCTGCCGGAGTCGGCCAAGCTCGCGGACTTCGCCGCCACCATCCGCGACGAGGTCAACGTCAAGGACGTGGAGTTGACCGACGACGTCGACTCCGCAGGTAGCTTCGAGGTCGTCGTCAACGCGAAGGTCGCCGGCCCGACGCTCGGCCGCGATGTCCAGCGCGCGATCAAGAACGTCAAGGCAGGGAACTACGTCCGCGAAGGCGAAAACGTCGTCGTCGACGGCGACATCGTCCTCACCCCGGAGCTGTACACCGAGCGCTTGGTGGCGGAGAACCCGGATTCCACCGCGCGCGTCGCGGGCCCGGGTGGGGTCGACGGCCTGGTGGTCCTCGACACGACCGTCACCCCGGAGCTGGAGGCCGAAGGCTGGGCAGCGGATGTCATCCGTGGCCTGCAGGACGCCCGCAAGAACGAGGGCTTCGAGGTCTCCGACCGCATCCGCCTGCGTCTGTCGGTGCCGGCGGAGAAGAAGGACTGGGCCGACCAGCACATCGGCCACATCGCTGAGGAGGTCCTCGCGGTGGAGCACGAGGTGCTCACCAGCGAGAAGCTGGCCCACGAGATCGTGGACGGCGTGACTGCCGAGGTGGCAAAGGTGGCTCGCTAATCCGCCATGCGCTGGGTCGCTCACATCGACATGGACGCCTTCTATGCGTCCGTGGAGCAGCTCACCCGGCCGACCCTGCGTGACCGGCCCGTCCTGGTGGGCGGGATGTCCGGACGCGGGGTCGTGGCCGGAGCGAGCTACGAGGCGCGCGCCTACGGGGCGCGTTCAGCCATGCCGATGCACCAGGCGATTCGGCTGTGCCACAACCGGGCGATCGTGGTCCAGCCCCGGTCGGTGCTGTATAAAACCATTTCCCGGCGGATCTTCCAGGTCATCGCCGAGCGCGCGGGTGTGGTGGA
>DYZK01000049.1 GCA_020741275.1 Corynebacterium urealyticum | reverse complement strand
GGGTGAGCTGGAGATCGACGAACGGTTCGGCACCGACCCCCAGGCAGACGAGAACCCCTACGGGCCCTACTGGTCGCCGCAGCAGCGGTTCTCCGTGGAGAGCTACCTGGACCGTCAGGCGGAGAAGCTCGTCTCCCGGTTCGACCCGGCCACCTACGTCATCCTCACCGATGCGCTGAACCGGCACGACATCGGTCGGGGACGCGGCGGGATGAACCGGGTGCTCGGAACCTCCCAGGTGCCTACCATGGTCGCCGGGGTGGACACCGACATCCTCTACCCCTACCACCAGCAGGAGCACCTCTCCCGGAACCTCGGTGACTTCATCGGCCTGTCGAAGATCACCTCCCCCACCGGTCATGACGGATTCCTCACGGAGACCCGGCAGATGACGATGATCCTGGAGAAGTTCCTGCGCAAGGCGGAGCTGCTCGCACAGCGGTAGGCACGGCAGAATCACAGACTTGCGGTTCTCCCGTCGCTCCGGTAAAAATAGTGGTGCTTCACCAGGTCTGGGTGGCGGAATGGCAGACGCGCTAGCTTGAGGTGCTAGTGCCCTATTAACGGGCGTGGGGGTTCAAGTCCCCCTCCGGACACCAACATTCGCCCCGCTTGAAACCAAGCGGGGCGATTTTTTATTGGATCTCACGTGGCTGGAAGGGGCATCCAAAGTGCTGACCCATGTTCGCGAGCGCTGGGCGCAACTGGGAACCAGGGCTCAGATCGGTCTCGTCCTCGCCGCGCTCGCGGTGCTCGCCTGCCTTTTCTTCATCCCTCTGCCCTCCCCGCACACCATCCGCGACTGGGTGGGGTCGACCGGCCCCTGGGCACCCCTGGCATACCTGGTGTCGATGGTCCTGTGTACCCAGTTTCCATTCCCTCGCACAGTCTGGACGCTGACCGCGGGGCTGATGTTTAGCCCGTTGCTTGGGATTACCCTGATGTTCCTGGGACTCGCGCTGTCAGCCACCATCTCCGTACTGATTTTCCGCCGCGTCGGTGGTCGGTGGGGTCGGGCTGAGGACGGTGACGACCCGCGTGTGGCGACCTTGCGCGAATTGATTGAACAGCGTGGCTGGTTGGCTGTGTTGGGGCTCCGGCTCGTGCCAGCGGTGCCGTTCAGCTTGTTAAACTACGCCTGCGGCCTGGTGCGTGTGCCCCTCCCCGGCTTCCTCTTCGCCACGATGGTAGGCAGCGCTCCCAACACTGTGGGGCTCATTATTGCGACCAACAGCCTCACCTCCCAACATTTGGACTCTGGGTCACGGATGCTGTGGCTCGCGGCCTCGTCCCTGCTGATGCTGGCGGGACTGGCTATCGCTTCCCGTGAGGCCTGGCTCTGGCGCAAGCTCGTCAGCAGCAAGCCCTAGAATGGAGTTCATCGACGCACACGCGCCGTCCCGTTTAATGTGTCCCCTGCCGTCGCAGGAAGGCAGGTAAGTCCCACAGTCCCCGATAAGAAAGCCTTGACAGCAGTGTTCGCAATTTTCGCTTCCTACCGTGGCCGCTCCCGCCGCCGAGCGGAATACGTCGAGGAGGTCGCCGAAGCTTTCGCTAACGCGGACTCTGTGCTGAACGTGGAACAGGTCGGCGTCGAGGACCTGCTCTGCCACACCGAGGGGGCTGAGGAGACGCTCGCGGTCGTTTTGAGCCTGATCCAGGCCGGGGACTTCGCCATTGGTATCGGACGCACCGTGACCATGGCCGAGCTCTACCCAGAAGGCGCTGAGGGCTGGGAGGAATTGGCGCCGCACGAGCAGATGGCTGCCACTGGCGAGGTTGCTCGGCGAGCGGTCCGCATCCGGCAGCGGGCTGGTGAGGTGAGTGTTCGGCTGGAACTGCCCGGCTCAGATCACACACAGGCACCAGGCAAGGGCACGGAGATCGCTGAAGATATTGCTGCCGCGTTTACCCTCATCGCCCACGTGTTGGCGCGGCGAACAAAGGAGGGACGGGAGGCTACCGCCCTTCTGCGGTCTGGTTACTCGCAGTCGGAGGCTGCGGAGGTCGTCGGGATCTCCAAGCAGGCGATGAGCCAACGGCTTGCTTCTGCCGGTTGGCAAGCCGAGCAGGCCGGGTGGAACCTTGCGGTGCACATGCTCGCCCGCGTGGACGAACTGGGCTGACTCGCACCGGGGTGGAGACAACTGCCAGGGGCGCTGAACCCGCGTGGGGTCCACCCGAGCGGCCCAAGAAACGCCCCGCGGATATAAGGGTTCGCTACTCCCCGACCGTTACGAAGTCGATGAGTCGCTCCACTGCCCCCAGCAGCGAGGAGTCGAGGTCCCGGAAAGTCTTCACAGAGGAATAGACCTTGCGCCAGCCATCCTGTGGGGTTCCCCAGCCGAGCTGCTGGCACACCCCTGTCTTCCAGTCGATCCCACGCGGAACATGTGGCCAGGCTTTGATTCCAACTGAGGATGGTTTCACGGCTTCCCAGATATCGATATACGGGTGGCCGGTGACCATCACGTGGGGCCCAAGGCTCTGCACGAGCCGCATCTCCTTGGTGCCTTCGATCAGGTGATCGGCGAGCACGCCGACGCGCCGATCTGCGGTGGGCTGGAATTCGGCCAGCCTTTCGTGGAGGTTGTCCAAACCCTCGATGTACTCCACCACGATGCCCTCGACACGAAGGTCGTGCCCCCAGACGCGCTCGACGATCGCGGCGTCGTGAATTCCCTCCACCCAGATGCGGGAGGGAGCGGCAACCTTTGCTTCGACATTAGCTACCCGGCGGGAGCCGGAATTGGAGATCGTGGGCTGGATAGGCACCTCGCGGGGCGCGACATACCGGCTGAGGCTGACCCGCTGACCCTCAAGGAGAAAGCCGCCAGGGCGCAGCGGAAAAAGACGTTGGGCGCCATGGCGATCCTCAAGCTTCACGCACCAGCCATCGATTGTCTTCTCCCCACCGACGACCTCCCCCACGAAATCATCGGCGAGAACTTCGATAATCAGCCCCGGCTCGGCGGGCACCTCCGGGTACTGTGGCCGTTTCGTGCGGGCGTGACCTTTAAGAATGTCGCCTGAGTAGGGGGCGCGATTGTTGAAGCTCATGGCTGTCAAGCTTAGGCTAAGGCGAATGAAAGAGGTCAGTGGCGCAATGCCTAATGCTGAAACGAAACGGCTGATCCGCAGCCAGCTGTGGTCTCCAGTGCAGAACACGTCCCTATGGCTGGCGTGGTGGCTGCACGGGGTCATTAGCACCGACGAGGTGATCGACTCCTTCCATGCGGTGCAGGGGCGCCACCACCGGGTGCTCGCGAGGGCCGGCGGGGCTGTCTCAGGCACAGCGGCAGAGGCGGATGAAGCCACCGGATTGATCGACCTCCTCAAGATTGTGCGCGCAGTTACTGACGGGGCTCCCGTCGGACTAGAGCACCGGCCGTTGGTGAATTTGGCGCTGGCTGGGATGGGCGATCCGCCACCATTGCCAGCTGGGGAGGCCGCTTCGGCGGTCGCCGCGGCGGGGGCCGGGATCTCCTTTGCAGACGCAGACCCACACGTCCACCACGTCGCCGTACCTGAGATCGTTGATTCTTCGGTGATCTACTGGCATTGGTACACCGCTGAGGGGCGGGCTCCGCAACTGCCAACCAACGGTCCGGGCGACGCGGATGCAATGTTGCGGCAAGCGACGGACCGGGCGGTTGCGGGGATTGAATCCAGTGGGGTGATCGTTCGCTGGCCCTCCGGCTCGGTCGGTCCACGGATGTTGGTCGGGGCGCTGAGCGATGCTTTCGGCGTGCCAGGATTACCTGTGAATGTTCCTTCGCGCGCGGAGAAGCTCATGGCTCGTGCCGACTATGTCGCGGCCATAATTGATATCGCGCGCGACTCCGCGCCTCAGTCAAGCCTCGATCCTTTTCTCTTGCCGCTGGGGCGAGCGGTGCGCGTTGCTCGAATGACGGCAGTGGACTATGCACAACGAGAACTGCTCCGTTAGTCAAGCCGAATCACTTGACTAACGGAGCAGTTCTGCAGGAGTCTTTTTAGCGTCTCATCACTCGATCAGGCGCACCGCGTAGGGGCTCATGCCGTTGTAGCGGACGTCAGAAATCTTGACCACATCGCCCGACTGCGGAGCCTCGATCATCTTTCCGTCGCCCAGGTAAATAGCGACGTGGTACTCGGCGTTCGGACCCCAGAAGAGCATGTCGCCACGCTTGATCTCCGAGACCGGGATTTTGCGACCCTGGTTGTACTGGTAGCCGGTGTAGTGACCGATATCCAGGCCCACTGCGGCGAAGGCGTAGAGGGTCAGGCCAGAGCAGTCGAAACCGATTTTCTGGTAGTCGCCGTACTGGTCTGCCACGCCCCAGTCTCGGATTCCGAGCGTCGGGCCATTGGCATTTCCGCCACCCCAGGCGTACTGCACGCCGAGCTGGCCCATCGCGCGGTCGATCACGCGCTCAATCTTTTCCTCAGCGGTGCCGCTGGTGTCGACGGTGGTATCCGTGGCCGGCAGGTTTTCGTTATCCGGTGCCGTGACGGGCGGCATCTCGCCGGGGCGTTCCTCCTGAAGGCCTGTCTCCGGGTTAATCAGAATGCCCTGGGACTCAGCCTGCTGAGCCGGGTTGTCGCTCTGATGATCCGGCGTCTCTGCTTCTACGGTCGGCTCGGCCTGCTGCTCAGCTGGCTCCTGCGCGGATTCTGCGGGGGTCGTCGCCTGGTCCTGCGATGGTGCCTCGCTGGCAGCCGGAGTGGTCTGCGTGCTCTGTGCATTGCCTGCGTTAGCGACGAGCTGATCGTAGTGCTGGCCGGCGGTGTTGCGGCCCGCTTCACCAGCGGCACGCAGCGCGGCGGCGCGGTCCTGTCCATTGGCGGTGGCAGTGGCGCCCGCCCGGAAGGCGTCCTGGCCAGCAGCAATCAGGCCGTCGATAGCCTTCTGGCGGTGATCGTCACCAGAGCTGGACTGCTCGAAGCTTGCGGGGGTTTCTGGCGCAGTAGTTGCCGCGGGGTCCGGGGTGGGCGCCTCGGACGGTGCCTGGGTGTCAGTCGTTGCAGCAGGGGTTTCAGCGGTGTTGTCGCCGGAGGATGGCCCCTCAGTCTGTGGTGTGTTCTGCTGTGGCGTATCTGGCTGCTTAGAGTTCTGAGCGGAGTTCTTCTCCGCCTTCTCCTCCACCAGGTTCGCGGCCTTCTCCGCAGCGGCGCGCTTCTCGAAGGAGGATGCCTTCGGCTTCTGGTTCGCCAGCGTCTCGATCGCACTCTTGGCTGCGCGAAGCTTCGTCTGAGCCTGCTCGGCCTGACGCTTGAGCTTCTGGTACTCCGTGGAGATCTTCTGCAGCTGCTGCTGCGAATTGCGCAACGTCTCCACGGCAGTCTCGTGTGCCTCGGCTGCATTCTGGACTGCGTTATCCGCGTCCTCACGGGATGCGCGCAGGCGAGATTCTTCATTAGCGCTCTGGGTGCGTGACAAGTCCAGGCGGTTGACTACGCCCTGCTGCTTTTCCGTTGCGAGACGAACATAGCTCGCCCGATCCAACTGGGACGCTGCGGAACCGCCTCCCGCAGCGAGAGTCACCGGAGCTGTGTGGCCACCTTGCTTATATGCAGAGCGGGCAATCTCGTTCAGCTTTTCCTGGGCAGTGTTGACGTCCTTTTCAGCACCGTCTAGGCGCTTGCGTGCGGACAGGGTCTTATCCTGTGCCTCCTGGGCGGCCTTTTGGCTGCGCTCCAGGTCCACACGGGATTTATTTGCCGCTTCACGGATGCCGCCCATCCGGTTGAGGATGTTGTCAACCTCGGATTGCTTGCTGGATGTCTGATCCACCAGATCCGCGAGGTATGCCTCAACGGACTCCTGGTCCTCTGCTAGTGCGGGTGCGGTGGCCGTGTGCGCATAGATGCCAGCGGTCACAGCGACCGCGAGAAGAGTGCGACTAGACCGCGCGATGTTTGCCGTGTCGGTACGGCCGATGCTCGGGCGAGATAGCACGTTAAAGGTCTCCTGGTTGACGGTGAACATCCACAGGAAGGTCACCCGCGGTCCGGTTTATCTCACTTCCCCATGAGATGAAGCACGGTCCAGGGGGTG
>DYZK01000048.1 GCA_020741275.1 Corynebacterium urealyticum | reverse complement strand
CTTGGGCGTAGATGAAGAAGTCGTACCACTCGATGGTCGTGCCGACGAGGGAGGCGCCATGAATGCGCCGGTCTTCTGAACGGTGACGAGAGTCCATGCGCTGAAAGTTAGCAAAGGCTAAACACTTCGGGGAAGTTATGGAAAAATTCGCGCGCGAAAGTGCGGGGACGCTGCTTTGCGGTCTACCGCTTACGGCTGTGTGTCCGGGCTGGGCGCTAAAGTATGGGCTATGAGTACCGCAGAGCTGCCTGTTGACTTGCGTCCCCTGGACTCGGCCACCGAGCCAACCATCGTCGACCTCCCCATCGCCGGTGCCTGGCTGTTCGCCCCACGGGTTTTCGGGGACGCTCGCGGCAGCTTCCACGAGGGCTTCCGCGCCGCCCAGTTCACCGGGCACCTGGGATATCCCTTCGACGTCGCGCAGGCGAACGTCTCCCGCAGCAGCAGGGACGTCGTTCGGGGTATGCACCTGGCCGAAGTACCACCGGGGCAGGCGAAATTCGTCAGCTGCCTGGCCGGGGAGATCGTCGACGTCCTGGTGGACCTGCGGGTCGGTTCCCCGACCTTCGGCAAGCACATCAAGGTCACGCTCAGCGAGTCCAATAACTACGCGGTGCACGTGCCGATCGGGGTGGGGCACGGCTTCGTCGCCCGCTCCGAGACCGCGGTGCTGAACTACCTGGTCACCGAGGCTTATAACCCGGACCGGGAGTTCGGGGTGGACCCCTTCGACCCGGAATTGGGCATCGACTGGGGCGTGGACCGCGCCGATGCGGTTCTTTCCGATAAGGACGCCGCCGCCCCGGCGCTGGCGGAGGTTCACGCGCGCCTGGCTGATTGGCAGGAGGCGCGGGGCTGGGAGCAGCAGCTGCGCCGGGAGTGGTCCGAGGCTCTCGACTTCGCCGATAGCTACGGCGAGCACGGGGAGGGCTAGGCAAGCATGCGCGGAATCATTCTGGCCGGTGGCACCGGCTCGCGGTTGTGGCCCATCACCTTCAGCGTGTCGAAGCAGCTCGTGCCGGTCTATGACAAGCCGATGATCTACTATCCGCTGTCTACCCTGATCCTGGCAGGGATCACCGAGATCCTGGTGATCACCACGGAGCGCGATGAGCGGGTCTTCCAGGAGCTGCTGGGGGATGGCAGCCGCTTCGGCGTAAGTATCGAGTACGCCACGCAGGAAGCCCCGCGCGGGCTGGCGGAGGCCTTCATCATCGGTGAGGAGTTCATCGGCGACGAGCCGGTCGCGCTGGTGTTGGGCGACAATATCTTCTACGGCTCGGGTCTGGGCACCCAGCTGCGCCGCTTTAACGAGCCCGACGGCGGAGTGATCTTCGGCTACGCCGTCGCCGACCCAACTGCCTACGGGGTGGTGGATTTCGACGAGACCGGCAAGGCGATCTCCATCGAGGAGAAGCCCACCAAGCCGCGCTCCCCATACGCAGTGCCGGGGCTGTACTTCTATGGCCCGGACGTGGTGGATATCGCCAAGCAGCTTCAGCCCTCCGATCGTGGCGAGCTGGAGATCACCGGCATCAACCAGGCCTACCTGGAACAGGGGAGACTGCACGTGGAAGTGCTGCCCCGCGGTACCGCCTGGCTGGACACCGGCACGATCGACGATCTCAACGGCGCCAGCGACTTTGTCGGCGCGATCGAGAAGCGGCAGGGCCTGAAAGTCGGCTGCCCAGAGGAGGTCGCGTGGCGTATGGGGCTGATCAGCGACCAGCAGTTGCGGGATAACGCCGACGCGCACGGGGCCAGCCCCTATGGTCAATACCTGAGGCAATTGTGCGCCCAGGCGGAATGGGAAAAGTGAGGCAACGAGAGTGACAGAGCAGCAGGACGGCTTTTCTTCCGGGAACTTCCAACCCATCGGCAAGCTGAGCGCGGAGGACATCCGCACCGGCAACATCGACCGGGCGGAAGTAGCGCACGACTACACCCGCGAGAACCTGCGCCCGGAGACCCTGCCGATCTTCATAAAGCTGATCTGGCAGGACCTGGCCTGGGAGAACATCCTCCTGCCGAAGCAAGGCATGGACCACGCCGTCATCTTGCTCGAGGGAGTGCGCAGCGATGAGGGGGAGTTCGCGGACATGGTCCCGAACCGCGTCATCGTCCGCGCGCCCTACACCGAGGCCTACCGCCTGCAGGCCTCCCGGGAATCCGGGGTGATCGCGGCGCTGGGGCACCGCTCCAACGCCCGCCTGCCGCAGACGGTACGCCAGGCCCACGTGCCGCGCCGTTTCACCGGCAACCAGCGGCGCATCCGGGTGACCCTGCTTTCCGTCATCGACGGCACCCCGCTGGACGCGAACGTCTGGCAGCAGATGAACGCCGAGCAGCAGGAACTCGTCGTCGAACAGCTGGGCAGCCTGCTGGCGGCGATGCACACGATGAACTCCAGCCTCCCGCCGGCCAGCAACCTGGAGAGCTGGTGGGCCGACGGCCCGGGGCAGAGTGACGCGACGGGTGTCCACGAGGTCGGCGGGGTGCCAATCAGCCCGGCCACCGAGGGGGAGGCGCACGAGCTGAACTACACGGAACGCACCCTGCCGGGCAAGCACGAGGTGATGCGCCGCCGCATGGTCGAGGTGCTGAAGCCCGAACTCTCGGCGGCGG
>DYZK01000047.1 GCA_020741275.1 Corynebacterium urealyticum | reverse complement strand
GAATAAGGTCCGCAACATTGGTATTATGGCGCACATCGACGCCGGTAAGACCACCACCACCGAACGCATCCTCTTCTACACCGGTATCAACCGTAAGGTGGGCGAGACCCACGACGGCGCATCCACCATGGACTGGATGGAGCAGGAGAAGGAGCGCGGCATCACGATTACGTCCGCCGCGACGACCTGCTTCTGGAACGACAACCAGATCAACCTGATCGATACCCCTGGCCACGTCGACTTCACCGTTGAGGTCGAGCGTTCCCTGCGTGTCCTGGACGGCGCTGTCGCAGTTTTCGACGCGAAGGAAGGCGTTGAGCCGCAGTCTGAGCAGGTCTGGCGCCAGGCGGATAAGTACGACGTCCCGCGCATCTGCTTCGTCAACAAGATGGACAAGCTGGGTGCGGACTTTTACCACACCGTGCAGACCATCATTGACCGTCTCGGTGCGAAGCCGCTGGTCATGGAGCTGCCGATCGGCGCTGAAGACAACTTCGAGGGTGTTGTCGACCTGCTGCAGATGAAGGCCCTGATGTGGCCAGGCGTCGTTGCCGCAGGCACCGAGCCGACCATCGAGGAGATCCCGGCCGACCTGCAGGAGAAGGCTGAGGAGTACCGCGAGAAGCTCATCGAGGCTGTCGCGGAGTCCGATGAAGAGCTCATGGAGCGCTACTTCGCCGGCGAGGAGATCACCGTCGACGAGATCAAGAAGCAGATCCGTCACCTCACCATCAACGGCGAGGCATACCCGGTCTTCTGTGGTACCGCCTACAAGAACAAGGGCATCCAGCCGGTTCTGGACGCCATCATTGACTACCTGCCGAACCCGATGGACGTCGGCTCGATCAAGGGCTTCGACCCGAAGGATCGCGAGGTTGAGCGCAACCGCAAGCCGTCCCGCGACGAGCCGTTCTCCGCGCTGGCGTTCAAGGTCGCTGTTCACCCGTTCTTCGGCAAGCTGACCTACGTTCGCGTCTACTCCGGCTCCGTGGAGACCGGTGACAAGATCATCAACTCCACCAAGAACAAGCCGGAGCGCGTCGGCAAGCTGTTCCAGATGCACTCCAACAAGGAGCAGCCGGTTGACCGTGCATCCGCTGGTCACATCTACGCGTTCATCGGCCTGAAGGACACCGCAACCGGTGACACTCTGTCCGACTCTGCTAACCCGGTCGTCCTCGAGGACATGGACTTCCCGGATCCGGTCATCGAGGTGGCCATCGAGCCGAAGACCAAGTCCGACCAGGAGAAGTTGGGCACCGCCATCCAGAAGCTGGCGGAAGAGGACCCGACCTTCACCGTGAAGCTGGACGAGGAGACCGGCCAGACCGTCATCGGCGGTATGGGCGAGCTGCACCTCGACGTTCTGGTGGACCGCATGAAGCGCGAGTTCAAGGTCGAGGCAAACGTTGGTGCTCCGCAGGTTGCGTACCGCGAGACCATCAAGAAGCCGGTCGAGAAGCTCGAGTACACGCACAAGAAGCAGACCGGTGGTTCCGGTCAGTTCGCTCGCGTGATCATTGCTCTGGAGCCGCTGGAGCCGGAGGAGGGCTCCGAGGAGGACTACGAGTTCATCGACGAGGTCACCGGTGGCCGTATTCCGAAGGAGTACATCCCGTCGGTCGACCAGGGTATCCAGGACGCCATGCAGTACGGCTACCTCGCTGGCTTCCCGCTGGTGAACATCAAGGCCACCCTGCTGGATGGTGCTTACCACGAGGTTGACTCCTCCGAGATGGCCTTCAAGCTGGCTGGTTCCATGGCTCTCAAGGAGGCCGTGGCGAAGGCTAAGCCGGTTCTGCTGGAGCCGATGATGGCCGTTGAGATCATCACCCCTGAGGAGTACATGGGTGAGGTCATCGGTGACGTCAACTCCCGCCGTGGCTCCGTGTCCTCCATGGAGGACCGCTCCGGCGCGAAGGTCGTCAAGGCCCGCGTCCCGCTGTCCCAGATGTTCGGCTACGTTGGCGACCTGCGCTCCAAGACCCAGGGCCGCGCCAACTACTCCATGATCTTCGACTCCTACGCTGAGGTTCCTCAGAACGTGGCTGAGGAGATCATCGCCGAGCGCACCGGAAAGTAGTTCCCGAAGCGGGTGGGCTAGCTGGTATTGCTAGCTAGCCTCCCAGCGGAGAGGTTCTGCACCTTTAAGCCCGCCCGGGTGGCGGTCCACACCAGTGGAACCGCGCGAAACCTGGGCAAACACCAACCCCGCACCTGCGGGGTGGGGTAGGGGCTTGCACGTCGCACCATCGAAGTTTTTAAAGTACTTCACATTTGAGTATGATGCGGTGTGCTGGCCGTTACCCACTTGGAGAGCCTTAAGTGTTCTTCAGGGTGGCTGAGATCAAGCGCCAGCGCGTCTGGTTGCTGATTTCAGGACAGTTTGTAATCGGCATAATAAATTTCGGTTTGTCAGCTACCTGCCTTTAAGAGGTAAAATGGTGAACCGGAGAAGTAAATCAATGTGGCTGCGAGAGTCGTAGCCACCGAGAAGTCCAGGAGGACACTAAGTGGCGAAGGCAAAGTTCGAGCGCACAAAGCCGCACGTAAACATCGGTACCATCGGTCACGTTGACCACGGTAAGACCACCACGACTGCTGCGATCACCAAGGTTCTGCACGAGACCTACCCAGAGCAGAACAAGGCCTTCGCCTACGACGCCATCGATAAGGCGCCGGAGGAGAAGGAGCGCGGCATCACGATTAACATTTCTCACGTCGAGTACGAGACTGAGAAGCGTCACTACGCACACGTCGATGCCCCGGGCCACGCTGACTACGTCAAGAACATGATCACCGGTGCTGCTCAGATGGACGGCGCCATCCTGGTTGTTGCTGCAACCGATGGCCCGATGCCACAGACCCGTGAGCACGTTCTGCTTGCTCGCCAGGTTGGCGTTCCGTACATCCTCGTTGCACTGAACAAGTGCGACATGGTTGACGATGAGGAGCTCCTCGAGCTCGTCGAGATGGAGGTCCGCGAGCTGCTGGGCGAGCAGGGCTTCGACGAGGAGGCTCCGGTCGTTCCGATCTCCGCACTGGGCGCCCTGGAGGGCGAGCAGAAGTGGGTCGACTCCATCCTCGAGCTGATGAAGGCTTGCGACGAGTCCATCCCGGACCCGGAGCGCGAGACCGACAAGCCGTTCCTGATGCCGGTTGAGGACATCTTCACCATTACCGGTCGCGGCACCGTCGTCACCGGCCGTGTTGAGCGTGGCGTCCTGAACCTGAACGACGAGGTCGAGATCCTGGGCATCCGCGAGAAGTCCACCAAGACCACCGTCACCTCCATCGAGATGTTCAACAAGCTGCTGGATACCGCTGAGGCTGGCGACAACGCTGCACTGCTGCTGCGTGGTCTGAAGCGTGAGGATGTCGAGCGTGGCCAGGTTATCGCTAAGCCGGGCGCTTACACCCCGCACAGCGAGTTCGAAGGCTCCGTCTACGTTCTGTCCAAGGACGAGGGCGGCCGTCACACCCCGTTCTTCGACAACTACCGTCCACAGTTCTACTTCCGTACCACCGACGTCACCGGTGTCGTTTCCCTGCCAGAGGGCACCGACATGGTCATGCCGGGCGACAACGTTGAGATGAGCGTCAAGCTGATCCAGCCGGTCGCAATGGACGAGGGCCTGCGCTTCGCTATCCGTGAGGGTGGCCGCACCGTTGGTGCTGGTCGTGTGACCAAGATCAACAAGTAATACTGCTTCTTTAAGCGGTTGGCTTGCCGCTAGCCCCTAGGGGCCGGTGGAAAGCTTAAACCCCCGGAGCTTCGCTTCACAGCGAGCTACCGGGGGTTTCTTGCGTCTAGAGGGGTTTGGACATGGAGGGAGGCGGGGAGGCCCAGGGGGGGGCGGTGTTACTTGCCGTTTTTGAAGCGCTTCGTGGCGCGGTCGAGCACATCCTGGGCGGTCTTCTCGACCTTCTGCTTCACCTTGGGTGGGACCTTGGATTCGTAGAGGCCCTGGCCCTTCTCCTTGAGCCACTTGCCGCCCTTCTCGCCCCGCTCGACGAGGTGATCCGCGGTGGAGACGACGGGGTCCGCATAGCGCTCGGCAAACTGGATCGCCTGTTCCGCGGCCTTCGGGTCGATGAAGGAGGGGCGGTGCTCCTGGAACTGTTCCCGCAGTGCTGCGCTGAAGGCGGTCTTGCGCTCCCAACGCTCGTCGAGCTTCTTGAGCTCAGCGATCAGGGCTTCGTTGCTTCCGCCATGATCCGGGTGGTGCTCGCGGACGATGGCGCGGCGTGCCTTGACATACTCCGGGTTCTTGCGGAAGCTCTGGTTGCCGCCGGTGCTGCGGGCCTGGTTAGCCATGGAAGCCTCTTCTCGGTCGTTGTGTGCCCTGGTCGCGTGTTGGCGCTGCTGGACCTGCTCGGCCGTTGCGCGCAATGCCTTTCAGACTATCGCAATAGCGGCACTCGCTGTCCGGCGTAGTTCACGCATGCCTTCAAGAAGCGGTTGGTTCCGGCAGACCGGTTCTAGTTAGCGAAGCTGTTTGTAGCGGATAACCGCCGGAGCCAGAAAAATTAATTTGGCCTGGCGCGTTTGATGTGGTTGAATACTTGACGTTGCTTTAACACGGCACATGAGGCCATGCGTGCTTGATTAAGCCTAACCGGAACTGATCAGGATAAAATGCCCAGCCAAGAAGGTGTTGATGGTGAAGCGAGCATGAACCAACACAGTGGGGGGCGACTCTGCTGTGCGGTACTTCGCGCGGGAGCGGCGACACGCCCGACCGCGGGTGCCGGAGTGGGACATGGTAAATGAACAGCGGCAGTAAGCATAAGGAAAGAACCTTTTGCCTCCTCTGCGCCCAAAACTGCAGATAACCAGCAGTCCACAGGCGCATGAGCACTAGTCCCCACGCGGGGAGGGTCTCTTCCAACACACAGTGTGTGCTTTGTGAACAACGCAATCGCGATCGTTTATCACCCCAACCGGTGCAACGAAGTGAACAGAGAAGACACTGAGCAAACTGGCGTCTGGACCAGGCCCCACGGCCGGACAGCGTTAAGACAAGAATAGAAGCGTGTTCGCTCACAAGCTCGACAGCAGGTCGAGAACGTGGGCACGCTGAGGAAGAGGACAAGCGTGGCGGGACAGAAGATCCGCATCAGGCTCAAGGCCTACGATCACGAGGCAATCGACGCTTCTGCCAAGAAGATTGTTGAGACGGTCACTCGTACCGGCGCCCGTGTAGTCGGCCCGGTGCCGTTGCCAACTGAAAAGAACGTTTACTGCGTCATCCGTTCGCCGCACAAGTACAAGGACTCGCGCGAGCACTTCGAGATGCGTACTCACAAGCGCCTGATCGACATTCTCGACCCAACCCCGAAGACCGTTGATGCCCTCATGCGCATCGACCTTCCGGCAAGCGTCGACGTCAACATTCAGTAAGCCTGAGTCGAGTCTGAATACAGCAGCTTAAAGGCAGCGGAGAACAAAACTATGAGTGATATTGAGATCAAGGGCATCCTGGGCAAGAAGCTCGGCATGACCCAGATCTTCGATGACGAGAACCGCGTCGTACCGGTCACCGTCGTCGAGGCTGGGCCTTGTGTCGTAACCCAGGTGCGCACCAAGGACATCGACGGCTACGAGGCCGTCCAGATCGCATTCGGTGAGATCGACCCACGTAAGGTCAACAAGCCTGAGTCTGGCCACTTCAAGAAGGCCGGCGTTACCCCTCGTCGCCACGTCGCCGAGATCCGCGTTGCGGATGCTTCCGGCTACGAGGTTGGCCAGGACGTAACCGTCGAGATCTTCAACGAGGTCGACTTCGTGGACGTCACCGGCACCTCCAAGGGTCACGGCTTCGCCGGCGGCATGAAGCGCCACGGCTTTGCTGGCCAGGGTGCAGCACACGGTAACCAGGCAGCGCACCGTCGCGTCGGTGGTATCGGCGGAGCCGCTACCCCGGGTCGCGTCTTCAAGGGCAAGCGCATGGCAGGTCGCATGGGCAACAACCGCGTGACCATGCAGAACCTGAAGGTTGCCAAGGTCGATACCGATTCCAACCTGCTGCTCATCAAGGGCGCAGTTCCGGGTATCAACGGCGGCATCGTCGTTGTCAAGACCGCAGTGAAGGGCGGTGCTAAAGCATGAGCAATCTGAAGCTTGATGTACATACCGCTGATGGTAAGACCAACGGCAGCGTAGAGCTCCCAGCATCCATCTTCGATGTTGAGGCGTCCGTCGCGCTGATGCACCAGGTCGTTACCGCTCAGCTCGCAGCGAAGCGCCAGGGCACGCACGCAACCAAGGGTCGCGGCGAGGTCCGTGGCGGTGGCCGCAAGCCATTCCGCCAAAAGGGCACCGGCCGCGCACGCCAGGGCTCCATCCGCGCACCACACTTCACCGGTGGTGGCACGGTCCACGGCCCGCAGCCGCGCGACTACTCCCAGCGCACCCCGAAGAAGATGAAGGCTGCCGCACTGCGCGGCGCCCTGTCTGACCGCGCACGCCACTCCCGCATCCACGTGATCGAGGAGCTCGTGCCGGGCCAGATCCCATCCACCAAATCCGCACGTTCCTTCCTGGAGCGTCTGACCGAGCGCAAGCAGATCCTGGTCGTCCTCACCCGTGAGGACCTGACCGCTCGCAAGTCGGTCGAGAACCTGCCGAACGTGCACGCACTGCCGGCAGACCAGCTGAACACCTACGACGTTCTGCACGCAGACGACGTCGTGTTCTCTGTCGAGGCACTGGACGCCTTCATCAAGGCAGCAAGCGGCGCCAACAAGGCCGAGGACCAGAACACGAAGGAGGAGGCTAAGTGAGCAACAAGGTTGTAGATCCTCGCGACGTCATCATCGCTCCGGTCGTGTCTGAAAAGTCTTACGCCCTGATGGAGCAGAACGTTTACACGTTCCTCGTCGCACCAACGTCCAACAAGACCCAGATCAAGATTGCCGTCGAGCAGATCTTCGGCGTGAAGGTCGCCAGCGTCAACACCGCTAACCGTGAGGGCAAGCTCAAGCGCACCCGCTACGGCTACGGTCGTCGCAAGGCCACTAAGCGCGCCATGGTGACCCTGGTCGCCGGCAGCGATCCGATCGACATCTTCGGTGGCACCGTCGCGTAAGCGCCGGCAAACCGACAGGTAAAGAGGAAGCAAAAGTATGGCTATTCGTAAGTACAAGCCGACTACGCCGGGTCGCCGCGCGAGCTCCGTCTCCGAGTTCAGCGAGATCACTCGCTCCACTCCAGAGAAGTCTCTGCTGCGCCCGCTGTCGAAGACCGGTGGCCGCAACGTTCACGGCCACATCACCACCCGTCACAAGGGTGGCGGCCACAAGCGTCGCTACCGCGTGATCGACTTCCGTCGTAACGACAAGGACGGCGTGGTCGCTAAGGTCGCACACATCGAGTACGACCCGAACCGCACCGCAAACATCGCACTGCTGCACTACCGCGACGGCGAGAAGCGCTACATCATCGCTCCGCGTGGCCTGAAGCAGGGCGCACTGGTTGAGTCCGGCCCGAACGCAGACATCAAGGTTGGTAACAACCTGCCGCTGCGTAACATCCCGGCTGGTACCACCATCCACTGCGTCGAGCTGAAGCCAGGTGGCGGCGCCAAGATGGCCCGCTCCGCTGGTGCTTCGATCCAGCTGCTGGGTAAGGAGGGTAAGTACGCAGTCCTGCGTATGCCGTCCTCCGAGATCCGCCGCGTCGACATCCGTTGCCGTGCAACCGTCGGCGAGGTCGGTAACCAGGAGCAGATCAACATCCGCTGGGGCAAGGCCGGCCGTATGCGCTGGAAGGGCTGGCGCCCGACCGTCCGCGGTGCCGCTATGAACCCGGTCGACCACCCGCACGGTGGTGGTGAGGGCCGCACGTCCGGTGGCCGCCACCCAGTGTCCCCATGGGGTCAGCTGGAGGGCCGCACCCGCCGCCCGAACCGTCCGAGCGACAAGATGATTGTCCGCCGTCGCCGTCCCAACAAGAAGCGCTAAGAGGAGGTAGCAGAGAATGCCACGCAGCCTTAAGAAGGGCCCATTCGTTGACGAGCACCTCCTCAACAAGGTGGATGCTCAGAACGAGAAGGGCACCAAGCAGGTCATCAAGACCTGGTCCCGCCGCTCGACTATCTTGCCCGACTTCATCGGTCACACCTTCGCCGTCCACGACGGTCGTAAGCACGTGCCGGTGTTCATCGATGACTCGATGGTTGGTCACAAGCTGGGCGAGTTCGCACCGACGAAGACCTTCAAGGGTCACGTCAAGGACGACATGAAGGGTCGTCGATAATCATGACTGAAACTGTGAATTCCGCACGCGCCACCGCGCGCTTCGTGCGCGTCAGCCCGATGAAGGCACGTCGCGTGATCGATCTGGTCCGCGGTAAGTCCGTCGAGGACGCTCTGGCGATCCTGAAGTACGCCCCGCAGGCTGCTTCCGAGGACGTCGCCAAGGTTGTTGCCTCCGCAGCGGCTAACGCAGAGAACAACTTTGGTCTGGATCCGCGCACCCTGGTCATCTCCGAGGCATACGCCGACGAGGGCCCGACCATGCGTCGTTTCCGTCCGCGCGCTCAGGGTCGTGCTTTCCACATCCGTAAGCGCAGCAGCCACATCACCGTGGTAGTCGAGAGCCAGAAGGGAAGTGCTCAGTAGTGGGCCAGAAGATTCAACCCCACGGCCTCCGGCTGGGTATCACCTCCGATTGGCGGTCCCGCTGGTATGCCGACAAGCAGTACGCTGACTACCTTGCCGAAGACATCAAGATCCGCGAGTTCCTCTCCGAGGGCCTCGAGCGCGCGGGCATCGCGAACGTGGTCATCGAGCGCACGCACGACCGTGTGCGCGTCGACATCCACACCGCACGTCCGGGCATCGTGATCGGCCGTCGTGGCTCCGAGGCTGACCGCATCCGCGGCAAGCTCGAGAAGCTCACCGGCAAGCAGGTCCAGCTCAACATCCTCGAAGTCAAGAACGTTGATGCCAACGCTCAGCTGGTGGCTCAGTCCATCGCCGAGCAGCTGGTGAACCGCGTTGCATTCCGCCGCGCTATGCGCAAGGCGATCCAGGGTGCAATGCGTCAGCCTCAGGTCAAGGGCATCAAGGTTGTTTGCTCCGGTCGCCTGGGCGGCGCGGAGATGGGTCGCACCGAGCGCTACCACGAGGGTCGCGTTCCGCTGCACACGCTCCGTGCCGAGATCGACTACGGCACCCACGAGGCCCACACCACCTTCGGCCGCATCGGCGTCAAGGTGTGGATCTACAAGGGTGACGTCGTCGGCGGTCGCCGCGAGTCCCTGATGAACGCTCGCGACGAGCGCCCGTCCCGCGGTGGTCGCCGTGAGCGCCCGCGCCGCGGTGGTGCACGCCGCCAGCGCGCCGAGAAGAAGCAGGAGGGCTAAGAACAAATGCTTATCCCCAAGCGCGTTAAGTTCCGCCGCCAGCACCGCCCGAACCGTAGCGGTATGTCCAAGGGCGGCAACCGTGTGACCTTCGGCGACTACGGCCTGCAGGCCCTGGAGCCGACCTACATCACGAACCGCCAGATCGAGGCTGCACGTATTGCCATCAACCGCCACATTAAGCGTGGTGGCAAGGTGTGGATCAACATCTTCCCGGACCGTCCACTGACCCAGAAGCCACTCGGCGTGCGTATGGGTTCCGGTAAGGGCCCGGTCGAGAAGTGGGTCGCCAACGTCAAGCCAGGCCGCATCCTGTTCGAGATGTCGTACCCAGATGAGCAGACCGCTTTGGAGGCTCTGCGTCGTGCCGGTGCGAAGCTGCCATGCAAGGTGCGCATCGTGAAGAAGGAGGATCAGTTCTAATGGCTACTGGTATCCCAGCCTCTGAGCTCCGCGAGCTCAGCAACGAGGAGCTGACCACCCGCCTGAAGGAGAGCAAGGAAGAGCTGTTCAACCTTCGCTTCCAGATGGCGACCGGCCAGCTGACCAACAACCGTCGTCTGGGCGTTGTCAAGAAGGACATCGCTCGCATCTACACGGTCCTGCGCGAGCGCGAGCTCGGGCTGTCGACCAACCCTGGTGGTGACGCAGCATGAGTGAGGCTAACGTGAACAAGAAGGAAAAGGGCCAGAAGAAGGTCCGCACCGGCTACGTGGTCTCCGACAAGATGGCTAAGACCATCGTCGTCGAGCTGGAGGACCGCAAGCAGCACGCCCTGTACGGCAAGATCATGCGCACCAACTCGCGCGTGAAGGCACACGACGAGAACGAGACCGCAGGCGTGGGCGACCGCGTCCGCATCGTCGAGTGCCGCCCGCTGTCCAAGGACAAGCACTTCCGTCTTCACGAGATCGTGGAGAAGGCTAAGTAGTATCCTTGGCTCAGAGCCCGTCCTAGCCTCACCACCCCGGGGCTAGGGCTCACCCTGAATCACCCCCGTGTTCGGTATACCGAGCACGGGGGTTTTTCGCGTGCAATGCAAGAGTCGTAGCCTGAAAATCTACGTCTTTTCAGTGATGCGTCACGCCACCCAACCCCTAAGGAGGCCTTAACGAAGTGAGCTCCCACGCCGCAACCACGCCCCAACCAGCGGATAGCCAGCTGATTACCCCAGCATTCCTGCTCGCCTGGGTTATCAACTTCACGCAGTACCTGGCCTTCTACATCCTCGTCACCACGATGGCGCTGTACGCGGTGAAGCAGTTCGCCGCCTCGGACGCCGCCGCCGGTTTCGCCTCAAGTTCTTTCGTGGTGGGCGCCACGGTGGCGCGCTTGTTCTCCGGCTACCTCGTGGACGCCTTCGGCAGGCGGCGGGTGCTGTGGATCTCGCTGGTGGTGGTGGCGGCCAGCAGCGTGGGCTACCTGCTGGAGGGTTCCTTCTGGGTGCTGATTCTGGTGCGCATGCTGCATGGTTTGAGCTATGCCATCGCCTCTACGGCGGTGATGACCACCGCTCAGCGCGTGATCCCGCCGGCCCGCCGCGCTGAGGGCACCGGCTTCTTCGCGCTGGGTAACACCCTTTCGACGGCCCTGGGCCCGGCGCTCGGCCTGTTCCTGGTCGGTCAGTTCAGTTACCGGGCATTGTTCACGACGACGATCGCGGTTGCGGTTGTCAGCCTGGTTCTCGGCGTCCTACTGGGGGCGACGGCGGGGGAGCGCGCCGCAGCGGAAGAGTCCCGCGGTGCGCAACGACCGAGCTTCCACGCCTCGGATATTGCGGACGGCCGGGTCGTGCCGATCGGTGTGTTCATGCTGATCGTGGGCGTGAGCTACTCGGGCGTGATCACCTTCCTGATGAGCTACTCGGAGCAGCGCGGCACGCAGACGGGTGCCTCGGTGTTCTTCCTGGCCTATGCCGCGGCAATGTTCATCTCCCGCTTCTTCCTTGGCCGTATTCAGGACGAACGGGGCGATAATGCCGTCGTCTACTTCGGCGTGGTCATGTTCATTGTGGCCTTGGTTGTTCTGGCGCTGGCGGGTAACGACGCGCTGGTCATCCTGGCTGGCGTGCTGAGCGGTCTGGGTTATGGCACGCTCATGCCCGCCTCGCAGGCCATCGCGGTGCGTTTGGTGGACGCCTCCCGGCTGGGCACCGGCATCTCCACGCTGATGCTGCTGGTGGATGTGGGCGTGGCCCTGGGGCCGATCTTCCTGGGTTCGCTGATCAGCGCGACGGGCTACTCGGCGATGTACCTGCTGCTCGCGGGGCTGGTAGCGGTGGCAGGTGTGTTCTACTTCTTCGTCCATGGGCGCCGGCCGCAGGCCAAGCAGGGCTATGCCGACGCTTAGGCACCCAGTGCCGGTGGGCTAGCGTTAGTTGATATGGCACGTGAAGGTGAAGAGTTGACGCAGGGGGCAGGAGCAAGCGGGGATGCCGGCGGGGAGCAAGCGCTGGTGGCCGGCGAAAAACCGAACTCGGCGTGTGCCGAAAAACCAGCGGTACCGCAGTCCATTTGGGTGCTGGTGGCCGCGGCGTTCATCATCGCGCTGGGTTATGGGCTGATCGCGCCGGTTTTGCCGCAGTTCGCGCAGTCCTTCAACGTG
The DNA here is from genome assembly GCA_020741275.1 of Corynebacterium urealyticum. GTDB lineage: Bacteria > Actinomycetota > Actinomycetes > Mycobacteriales > Mycobacteriaceae > Corynebacterium > Corynebacterium urealyticum_A. The sequence continues at coordinate 26,960 of DYZK01000047.1, read as the reverse complement.
GGCGTGGCCGCCGCTGGTGCGGTGGTCAGTATCTTCGCCTTCTCTCGCCTGGCCTTTGCTCCGGTCTCTGGGCGGCTGGTGGATCGGTTGGGCTCGCGGCGCGTCTACCTTTCGGGCCTGCTCATCGTGGCCCTGACCACCGCCCTGGTCGCGTTCGTGGGGGAGTACTGGCACATCCTGCTGCTGCGCGCGGTCGCGGGCATTGGCTCCACGATGTTCACGGTCTCCGCGATGGGGCTGATCGTGCGCCTCTCCCCGCCGGAGATCCGCGGGCGCTGCTCTAGCCTGTACGCCACCGCCTTCCTGCTGGGTAATGTGCTGGGGCCGGTGCTGGGCGCGATGCTGTCGGTGCTGGGTATGCGCGCGCCCTTCGCGATCTACGGAGCGGCGGTGTTCCTGGCAGCAGTTGTGGTGTGGCGGCGCATGCCCGCCTCCGTCGGGGTGCGACCCACCGAGGGAGGGCGGCCGACCACCCCGATGCGCTTCCGGGAGGCCTTCGCGGACTCCGCCTACCGCAGCGCCCTGGTCGGTGGTTTCGCCAATGGTTGGCTGAACTTCGGCGTGCGCGTGGCGACCCTCCCGCTGCTGGCGGCGGCGATCTTCGAGTCGGGCGCCGCGTACGCGGGGTTGGCGATGGCGACCTTCGCCGCGGGCAATGCAGTGGTGCAGCAGTTCAGCGGGCGGGCGGCCGACCGGGTTGGCCGCAAGCCGCTGATCCTGGTGGGCCTGGTGGCCAATGGGGCGTTCACCGCGGCGCTGGGCTTCTCGGACCGGGTGTGGTCGCTACTGTTGCTCAGCGTGCTGGCCGGTGCGGGGGCCGGGCTGTTCAACCCGGCGCAGCAGGCGGTGCTGGCGGACGTGATCGGGGCGGAACGCTCGGGCGGCCGCGTGCTCGCCAACTTCCAGATGGCGCAGGACACCGGCTCGATCCTGGGGCCGATTATCGTGGGGCTGCTGATCCAGTGGGCTGGCTTCCGCGCGGGTTTCCTGGCCTGTGGTGTGGTCGCGGGGCTCGCGGTGGTGGCGTGGTGCTTCGGCCGAGAGACACTGCGCAACCCGAACGCGGTGGAGAAGCTCTAGCGCATGTGGGCGCCGGTGAAAATCACCGGCATTGAGGTCGGGATGACTCTTGTTGGCTAAGCCTCACCTGGCTTGAATTTCCTGAACTTTACTGACCCGTGGCTATTGCGGTACGTGCCGAGGTTTACGGATCGCACGCCGAGACATGAGCGGAACCCCAGGGCAAGGACCCTTCTTCGTGCCGCGGTCAGTGGTCTAGCAACGCACTGTCCGCGACACGGATATTGAGTGCTCGCGGGTTTTGCGCGGAGCAGCGCACCGGCCCGGCCCGGTGCTAGGAGTTACTCCGCCAGCGGGTTGGCGATATCGCCCGCGTAGATGAGCGAACCATTCTGTTCCCCGAGCTCCACCATCGTTAGCGGGTTTCGCAGCTGCAGGCGGTTTAGGCACGAGTGCCGAAATGTCTCGCTGAGTAACGGTAGCTGCTCCAAAGTGCCCGGGTGACTAGCTTCGTAATCTTCCACGCACTCCCGAACAACCTTCCAAAAGTCTGCGTCGCTCAGCAGGCCGTGATCCGCCATTAGTGCCGCGAGATGGCGTAGGACCCCGTCGAGCACATCCGTATGGACGGACAACGCCCGTTGCGCGGCGTCGAACTCACCGTGATCGGCTTGAATCCGGGAGATGCCTTCCGGGACGGGCTGATCCCGGTGAACCACGGCGACTTCCTCGCCGAGGTCCTTGAAGAATGCTCCAACCGGAACGCCACGGCGCAACCGCAGGATGACATTCTCGCCGTGCGGCATGAAGGCGATACTGTGGCTGGCCATGGCGTGGATGACAGGCCACAGGTAGACATTCATTAGCTCGCGCAGCCAGGCCTCGGCGGTCAGCCCGGATTGCTCGATCCACTCGCCGATGACGGTATTTCCTTCCCCATCGACGTGCAGGGTGGACGCCAGCGTCACCGCGAGTTCCGTCGGCTCGAGGAAACCGATAGGCGATTCGCGCCACAGGCCTGCCAGCATCTTGACATGCTCGCTGGACGCCGAACCAGTTCGTGGCAGACTGCGATGATAGACGTCCGCGACGTAGCCGACGGTGGCGATCTCTCGAAGCAGCTGCACACCGTGGTCAACGAACTCTGGGCTTTCGCCGATCGTGTGCTGCAACCAGTCATTGATCGCCGGTGTGGACTCCATGTAGGTGGAGGACAGGCCACGCAGGAAACCCATGTTCCGGACCGCTACCGCGGTTTTCACATACGGGCTTGAGGGACGGGAGTGGTTGAAGAAGGTGCGCAGGGACTGCTGCGGCCGGTAGAGGTCCTGACTCGTACCCACGTACAGGAGCTTTCCGCTGGCGATATCACTGGCGAAGGTAGTGGTCAGGCGGTGATTCCACTGCCACGGGTGGACGGGGATCGGTACATAATCCTTGGGGTCCCCACCGGCCTGCTCCACCGTCCGAGTGAAAGTCTCCCACAGGTCCTGGCCCAGCTGCTGCGCCCAAAAGTGTGATCCACCGGGGGACTTCCCGGGGAGGTCGTGACTCACGGCATGTACGCAGGAGGATGTGCTGGCCGCGAGCCACACGAGGGGGCCGGCGGTTGAAAGTTCCGGGGCCCACGCGTTGAGGTCGCCCTCGCTCATTCCACCTCTTCCGGAGTTGCCGAGGAAGCTAGGGTGTCCCTCCACCATGGAGGCCTCCACGAACTGCAGCTGATCGGCCTGGGTCTGCGGGCTCAAGCGCTCCGGCAGGTCGCGGCCGCTGAGTTGGCGGGCCGACGGGCGGTCGCGGTGGAGCGCCCGTGCGCGTGCCGCCAGTGTGGCCTGAATTTCCTCGAGGTACGTATGGAGGAATCCTGGGGAAATTCGCAGCTCGTCGCTGGCCTCGGCGATGAGCTCGGGGAGCATCGGCAGCTCGGGGGAATCTGTGCAGCGCAGGCTGGATCGGTCGATGCTGAGATGTTCCAGCCGGTGGGGCGTGGCGCGGAACTCGATTGTTCTCGGGCCGAATTGGACGGCGTGGGTGGATGTATCGGGTGCGTTCGCGTTCGTGCCGACCCGGGTTGCGGTGAGGAGACGTTCGTGGACGAACTCGCGGATTGCCTTGGCCATGAGCTGCCTGTTGGCTTCCGCCATCGCAGGGGAGCTGAGGTGGGGCGCCGGTGCCGCCGCCACTGCCTGTTCGGTCGCGGCATGACCTGCCAACGCAGATGCCCGGAAGCGCTCGGCACTGCAGTGCTGGACCCGGGCCGTTTTCCGCGCGTTACCGAGTGTCAGCTGGGTGCGTTCCAGGCCGGGGACGTCCCGGAATCCGGCCAGCGCGTTCTTGGCGAGGATCTTGTGGTTGCCCGCGTCCGGCTCCACTACGACCCGTCGCGCTCCGCGGTGATCGCACAGCCAGCGCATCGTCGCCGCGAAGATGGAGTTCGTGAACCCGGGGCGAGGGTTCTCCCGTGGCGGGGACACGAGGATATGCATGCCCACGTCCCCGGGGGCATGTCCCAGGCCGGGGACGCCATTCAGCAGGACCTCGTTGGGGTTGTAAGTTTCCACCAGCGCTGCGGGGTGGTTGTCTATGCGCAGCAGCCAGGCTGCCTCATCCGCCGCATCCGTGATGCGTAGGTACTCGCGTTCCACCTCCTCGATGCTTGCCTCGAGGGTCTGCCAGTAGAAGGCGTGCGGGGAGGTCAGCCAGCCGTGAAGCAGAGCGGCGTCCCGTTGTGGTTGGACGGGGGAAAACGTGACCCGACCATGTGGTGTGAGGATTCCCTGCATCACAGGCCCTCACCTCCGAAGGCCTGGAAGGCGATGTCCCTCTCGATCGGATACACCTCGCGGCCGGTGATGCTGGCCAAGATCGTGGAGTTACGCCACGGCCCCATGCCTAGGTCTGGGGAGATCAGCGAGTGCGTGTGCTCTTCGGCGTTCTGCACGTGGATCGTGGCGTCGTCGTTAATGGAGAAATCCGGGGCGACCGCATAACGGCCTGTGGCGTCGACGTTGAAGGATCCGCGCAGTGGCTCGAGGAAGGCGGGGATAGTGGGGGCACGGTACCCGGTGGCGAGGATGAGCACATTGGTGGCATGAACACCGGTGGCGCCGGATTCCGCGTGCTCGACCCGCAGGCGGTGGGTCCCCGTGGTGCCATCCGTGGGCTGCGCGCCGGGCGCCCACGACACCGCGCACCCGGCGCGCAGCGTTGATCGCAGCTCGCTGGTGCGGGAGAAGCGGTAGAGGGCGTCGTAGATCTCGTTGACCGTATCGCCGGAAATGCCCTTGTAGAGGTTGCGCTGTTCGCGGTTTGTGCGATCGCGGGTAGCCTCCGGCAGTGAGCGGAAGTAGCGTGCGTAATCCGGGCTGGTCATCTCGAGGGTGAGCTTGGTGTATTCCATGGGGAAGAAACGCGGCGAGCGGGTGAACCAGTCGAGGCGCTTGCCCTGAGTAGCTCGTTGTTCGATGAGGTCCAGGTAGATCTCGGCGGCGGATTGGCCGGAACCGATGATCGTGATGGAGTCCGCCGGCAAAATTTCTTCCTTGCGGTGCAGATAGTCTGCGGAGTGCAGAACATTCGGCGCGTTGAGGGCACCCGCGAGGTCCTCGGGGACGAAGGGCTCCGTGCCCACGCCGATAACAAGGTGGCGGGCGTGAACCTGGTTTGTGCCAGTGGGGTGGGAATAATGGGCGGTGAAAGTGCCGTCTGCGTGCTGCTCGACGCGGGTGACGTTGTGGTTCCAGTGCAGGGTGTCCAGCTGTCCAGCCACCCACGCACAGTAGTCCGAGTACTCCGCGCGGAGGGGGTAGAAGTCCTCTTTGATGAAGAAGTGGTGCATGCGGCCCTGCTGTTTGCAGTAGTTGAGGAAGCTATAGGGGCTGGTGGGGTCGGCCATCGTCACCAGGTCTGCGATGAAGGGGACTTGGGTTGTCGCGGTGGGCAGCATCATGCCGGGGTGCCAGCAAAACCCGTCCCTTTTGTCTAATACGGCGAGGCTGAGCTCACTGCTGTCCACCAGGGGCTGGGCAAGGGCGGCAAAACCGAGGTTGAACGGGCCGGCGCCGATGGCGAGGACGTCCACTTGCGTCGGCGTGTCGGTGGGGCTAGTGGGGTGGTTAGTCATGGTTGGCGATCTCCTTTGCGGGGTTGTTCCGGGTGCCGGTTGCCTGGTCGACGACGAGGTCGAGGACGTGTTGGATGTCGACGGTGGAGAGCGTGGGGTCCAGGATGGTGCATTTCAGCCAGCTTTCGCCCTCGATGACGGTGGTGGCGACGACCGCCTCGCCCCGGGCGTGCAGCGTGCGTTTGATCTCCTGCGGTGAGGGGGCGTCCGGGGTGGTGGGGCGGAAGAGCAGAGTGGTCAGTTGCGGCTGCTCGAACAGCTCCAGGTGTGGGTGGTCAGTGATCAGGGCGGCCGAGAGCTGGGTGATGTCGCGGCAGGCGTCGAAAGCCTTGCCGATTGCGTCGGCGCCGTGGGCACGCAGGGTGAGCCATAGCTTGAGGGCGTCGAAACGGCGGGTGGTCTGGAGGGAGAAGTCCGCGAGGTTGAGTTCTTTCGTGTCCTGGGGGTTCAAATAGTCCGCGTGCCAGGAAATGTGTGCGAGATCCTCCGGGTTCCGCAGCACGACAGCGGAGCACGCCACGGGTTGGAAGTAGGTTTTGTGAAAATCCACGGTGACGCTATCTGCGGACTCGATGCCCTGGAGCCGGTGTCTCTGCGTGGGGGATACCAACATGGCGCCGCCGTAGGCCGCGTCCACATGCAGGTGAACGCGGTGCTTGTGCGCGATGGGGGCGATGCTCGCCAGGGGGTCGATCGCTCCGAGATCCGTGGTGCCCGAGGTGGCGACAATAGCCATGGGGATCAACCCCTCGCGGGCGCATTCGGCCAACGCCTCGTCAAGCGCCGTGGGTGACATTCGGTGGTGGGCATCGGTTTCGACCACGCGTGAGCCGGTGGTCGGGTGGAGGCCGAGGGTATTGCTTGCCCGGGCTACTGAGTAGTGAGTGTCCGCCGTATGCAGGATGCACAGGCGGGGAAGTGCGTCGTATCCGTGAATCGCGAGGGTTTTGTTTCGGGCGATGAGCAGTGCTTGAAGGTTGGACTGGGTTCCGCCGGAAGTGAATGCGCCGTGGGATCCTGCGGCAGGCCACTGGAGTTTTTCGCAGAGCCAGTGGAGGAGCTTTTGCTCGATGAGCGCGGCGGAGGACGCCTGGTCCCACGATTCGACGGCAGTGTTCACGGCGCTGGCGATGGCGTCTCCGGCTACGGCTGCGGCCGAGATCGGGCAGTTCAGGTGGGCAATGTAGTGGGGATGGTGGTACCAGACGGCGTGGTCGAGCCATAGTCGGCGCAGTTCGCTCAGGCTCTTCCGGAGGGAACCGAGGGGATTTTTGAGATCGACGCCATCGACTGCGGCGCCCAGCTGCTCTGGGGGCGTGGCGCTGCACGGGCCGTGCTCCTCTGTGAGATAGTCCGTCGCCACGTGGGAGGCGGCGGAGAATACATCAGCCAGGCGAGTGGGTGAGTGTCCGACGAGATCATCGTCGAAGTCGATGCGGGGAGGGAGCGTCGTGGACCGGGGGCTGCCGGGCGCGACCCTTGCTTTGGTGGACTCGTTGATCGAATTGAACATGCGGGACACCATAACAAGGCTAGGCTTACCTTACCTGATAGGAAATTGAAGTTATCCTACGAATTTGAGTCGATCAACGGTTTCGGTGGAGTGCATGGATTGCGCATCGACGCACTGAGAAGGCCCCGACGCCTGTCGGGGCTCAAATTATGCGGCGGTCGCGCGCTCCGATCGTTACCGATCAGCAGCGACTCTTAAGGGCGGGCTTTGCCGAGGAACCAATACGGGCACCACTGCACCTCGGCGGGGCTGAGCTGCCATGTGTTCACGCAGTGGCGGCGCACCTGCTTGCAGAGGCTACCCTCGCCGGCAACCCAGACGTAGCGGGCGAGGCGGGCGGGGTGCTCGAGATAATCTATGCGCTCGAGTAGGCGCGCGGTGTGCGTGGCGAATTCGGTGGCGGGGGAGAATAGGAGCTCAAGGCTGCCGAGCCTGCCCTGCCATTCCGAGAGCAACTTCGGCTCAATGTCCTCGGAGTTTTCCGCGACCGCAATCACGTGCATCTCCTGTAGCTGTTGTGGTGCGAAGGCTGCTGTGTACTCCAGGATCGCTCGCAGGGACGGCAGCGCGGAGGGGTCCGCGATGAGGGTCTGTGCCGAGTTAGCGCGGTGCCATAGCCCCTGGGCGGTCCAGATGCCCACTTCCGAACCCACCTGGGCGGAGAGGCACCACCGGAGGCCCGGGCCCACTTGCTCATCGGTGTCGAGGTTCTGTTGAGTGATGCCGTGGGTCACGATGTCGAAGGTGAGCTCGCCTTCGTGCGGGTCGAAGCGGCGTACGGTGTACCAGCGCAGGTTCGGCCGGACCTGTTCGGGCATCGCGGCGACGGCGGCGCGCAGATTTTCGCCGCCTGGGTGCTGCGGGAGGTGCAGTGGCGCGCCGGGTTGTGGCATGAGCAGCCCGAAGAACTCATCCGGGCCGGAGAGTTGGTGCGCCGCAAAGGCGGGAGAGTGCAGCGTAATGCGGCGCAGCCGGGGCGACGGTGCGGACACTGCGCGGACTGTGGCGCGGAAAAGCTCATGTCCTCCGGCCTGCGGCGGGGTGAGCAGGCTGTGATCGGAGAACGCGGCCTGCTGGCGGGAGCTGGGTGTGAGCTTCGTGAGCGATGGGGCGACACTATTCATGATGGGGATTAGCTTACCCTTACCTACCTTCAGCCGGAAAGGGGGCGGGCGAGTCTGATCCCCGCGATAGCTGTGCGGGGGGTGGCTGAAACGCAGGCAACAAAAAGCGAGGCTCGAGGGTGAACCTCGGGCCCCGCTGGAGCTCAGGCCGGCTGGCTAGCCGGGCAAAGCGGCAGTATTACTTGGTGAACTGCTTGACGATCGTCTCGATGTTCGCGAAGAGAGCGGAGATGGAGCCCAGGAAGCCAACGGCGGCAGCGACGGCCGATGCGATGTCCTTGAACTTCGTGATGAAACCGGTTCCCTCTTCCCAACTGAAGATCTTGGAGGATCCCGTAGCCTCTGGCTTCTCCTGGTCCTGCTCGCTCTCGGCGGTGCTCTCGTCCGTGCGCTGGTTGGAGGAGCCGAAGGGCTGGCTGCCGTCTGCAGTGCTGGAAGAGATAGTCGGCTTGGCGTCGACCTCGGTCTCCTCAGCGACGGCGACGCCGTGGGATAGAGCGACGGAGGAAGCAGCTGCGAGTGCGATGATGGTCTTCTTCACGAAGAATCCTTCCCGGCCCCTGGTTACGAGGACGAATTTTGTCAATGAAGTTTTAGAGCAATCCGGCGCTGAATTCTCATGCTTCACCGGTTCCCCGGTGTGGTCACAAACCCGGGCGAAAACTTTTCGACCACGTCCAACGCGGACGCAGGAAAGTATAAGCCAAAGATGATAAAAAAGCGCCTGTATTTTTAGGGGCTATGGACGGACCTTGCGGGGCGCCGGTAAAGCTCCAGCATGCGCTTGAAAGAAGCACCCAAAAGGCACCTCAAGGTGTCGTAAATCACATCGAGCGCCCGCGCCGCATAGCACCTGGAGCTCAATAATTTGGGAGGTCGGGAAGCCTGTGCCATAATGTGCAGGTTGCCTCGCGCGGGCACGCTTCGGCGTGCGCGCAATAACCGGGGCAAGGACCGCGTGCGTGAGGGTCGGAAATCCCGCGCACACCAACTACTAGGTTCTAGGAGACTCTAAAGTGCTTCAGCAAGAATCGCGCGTGCGAGTAGCTGACAACTCGGGTGCCCGGGAAATCCTGGTCATCCGCGTGCTCGGCGGCTCCGTCAAGCGCAGCGCTGGCATTGGCGATGTCGTGGTTGCAACCGTCAAGGAAGCAGCCCCAGGCGGCACCGTCAAGGAAAACGAAATCGTGCGTGCAGTCATCGTCCGCACCAAGAAGCCAACCCGCCGCCCAGACGGTTCCTATATCTCTTTCGATGAGAACGCAGCCGTCATCATCAAGGCCAACGATAACGACCCACGTGGTACCCGTATCTTCGGCCCAGTCGCTCGTGAGCTTCGCGAGAAGAAGTTCATGAAGATCGTTTCTCTTGCTCCGGAGGTGCTGTAAATGAAGATCCGCAAGGGCGATACCGTCATTGTTATCTCCGGCCCGGACAAGGGTGCTAAGGGCAAGGTTATCGAGGCCTACCCGAAGCGCGACAAGGTTCTTGTCGAGGGCGTCAACCGCATCAAGAAGCACGTAGCCAACTCCGCCCCTGAGCGTGGCGCAGAGTCCGGCGGCATCGTGACCCAGGAGGCACCGATCCACGTCTCCAACGTGATGGTCATCGACTCCGACGGCAACCCGACCCGCATTGGTTACCGCTTCGAAGACGGCAAGAAGATCCGCGTATCCAAGCGCAACGGGAAGGACATCTAAGGATGAGCGACAACTACACTCCTCGTCTGAAGGCTCAGTACCGTGAGGAAATCCGGGAAAAGCTGCAGGCTGAGTTCAACTTCGACAACGTCATGCAGATCCCAGGCGTGACCAAGGTTGTCGTCAACATGGGCGTCGGCGACGCTGCACGTGACTCCAAGATGATCAACGGCGCAATCGCTGACCTGACCGCAATCACCGGCCAGAAGCCGCAGGTCCGCACCGCGAAGAAGGCAATCGCTAACTTCAAGCTGCGTGAGGGCATGCCAATCGGCGCCCGCGTCACCCTGCGTGGCGACCGCATGTGGGAGTTCCTTGACCGCCTGCTCACGATCGCGCTGCCGCGTATTCGTGACTTCCGCGGCCTCTCCGACCGCCAGTTCGACGGCCACGGCAACTACACCTTCGGCCTCTCCGAGCAGACCATGTTCTACGAGATCGACGTGGACAAGATGGACCGTCCGCGCGGTATGAACATCACCGTCGTCACCACTGCCACGAACGACGAAGAGGGCCGCGCACTGCTGCGTCGCCTCGGCTTCCCGTTCAAGGACAAGGACGGCAAGATGCAGCAGGCTGACTAGTTTCTAGTCTTCTGTAGCTCTGTGAAGGCGTCCCACCGGTTACGGTGGGGCGCTTTTGCTATGCGGGGGAGGGAGTGAGGGGCGACAGGGCGGGAAATAAGGTGATACGTCATCGACAGTGCGGTGGTTCGTCGCTAGGCTGGGAATCATTCTGCATTTATTAGCATCCCGGTGCTTGCGTGCCGGAGGTGCGGAGAAGAAACAAAGGAGAAAAACATGTCTTTCCTGCCTAGCGCTATCCTGCGTTCCGTCCCGGGCGCCTACATCGTCAACTCTGCTATCGAAAAGTTCGGTGCCGAGCCGGGCAAGTCCGCTGGCCTCCAGCAGTTCGCCGCCACCGGCGTCCCGGCTCTGAAGAAGCTGCCCAGCGATCAGTTCGCCAATATCCTCGGCGGCGCAGAGCTCGCGGTCGGCGGTGCACTGCTCGCGCCCTTCGTCTCCAACAAGCTCGCGGGCGCTGCCCTGACCACCTTCGGCGCCGGACTGCTCACGATGTACTTCCGCAACCCGAACATGACCCAGGAGGACGGCATCCGCCCGACCGAGGAGGGCCTGCAGCTCTCCCCGAACGTCTTCCTCTTGGCGATCGGCGCTGGGCTCGTCGCCATGGATGCCTCCGACGGTGCCAATAAGTTCGCCACGAAGCGGAAGATCAAGAAGGCTGAGAAGCGCGCAGCAAAGCGCGCGCTCAAGGAAGAAAACTAAAGTCGACTAGGTTCGGGCGTGGAGCCCCCCCCGGGGGGCAAGTCCGGGGGGGGATCAAGCCGGTAGGGGAGGCGCCACGCCAGGGGGCGGAGACAATTCACGCCGGGTTCACTCTGGCCTCCCTTGACGGTCACCTCCATTGCCTATCTTGTTGCTCGCAAGACCAACAAGAAGAAGGACAATTACGTGGCAATCAAGGGCATGAACCTGCTGTTCCAATCTCGTCGCTCGTCCCGCACCTGCACCTACAAGTGCGGCAACGCCTGCTTCGGCGAGTGCGGAAACACCTCCTCGAACCCATACTTCGGGGACATTTCCCGCCGCAGCGTGCTGCGCGGTGCTGGCCTGGCAGCGCTGACCATCGGTGGCGGCAGCGCATTGGCGGCCTGCGCCGACGGCAGCACCGCCCAGTCCTCCGGCTCCTCCGAGGGTGGCAAGGCCCCCGGCCCGCTGGAGGGCATGCAGTTCGAGCCGGTGGAGCCTAATGAGAAGGACGAGCTCGTGGTGCCAGAGGGCTACGCCTCCGGCGTCCTGATCGCCTGGGGCGACCCGATCTTCCCGGACGCCCCGAAGTTCGACCCCTACAAGCAGACCGCCAAGGCCGCGGAACGCCAGTTCGGCTTCAACAACGACTTCGCGGGCCTACTGGAGCACCCGAAGGACCCGAACCGCCTGCTGTACGTCTGCTCCCACGAGTACACCACCGAGCCACACATGTTCCCGCGCTACGACGCGGACAACCCCACCGATGAGCAGATCAACATCGGCCTGGCCAACCACGGCCACACCATCCTCGAAGTCTCCAAGGTCGGCAAGACCGGCGAGCTCAAGCGCGAATTCGGCCCGCTGAACCGCCGCATCACCGGCGAAACCATCTTCGAGATGCGAGGCGTTGCCGCCGGCCACGAGCTGGTCAAGACCAAGGCCGACCCGAGCGGCAAGAAGGTTCGCGGCACCCTGAACAACTGCTCCGGCGGCATCACCCCGTGGGGCACCTTCCTCTCCGGCGAAGAGAACTTCGAGCAGTACTGGGCCAACGCCGACAAGGCCAAGGTCGAGGGCAAGGCCAAGGAAGACATCAAGCGCTTTGATCCCCCGGAGGGCGCGTCCGAGCGCAAGTGGGAGCGCCTCCACGACCGCTTCGACCTCTCCAAGGAACCCAACGAGTTCCACCGCTTCGGCTGGATGGTGGAGGTCGACCCCACCGACCCGTACTCCACCCCGGTCAAGCACACCTCCATGGGCCGCTTCAAGCACGAGGCCGGCAACATCTACGTCACCGATGACGGCACCGTCGTCTGCTACTCCGGCGACGACGCCCGCTTCGAATACATCTACAAGTTCGTCTCCTCCAAGAAGATCAAGGAGGGGGACATGAAGCACAACATGACCATTCTCGACGAGGGCACCCTCTACGTCGCCACCCTGAAGGGCAACTCCCCAGACAAGGAGATCACCGGCGACGGCGAGCTGCCAGAGGACGGTAAGTTCGACGGCACCGGCCAGTGGAAGAAGCTGCTGACCGTCACCGCGGACGGCGCGAAGTCCCACGTCGAGGGCTTCACCCCGGAGGAGGTCGCCGTCTACACCCGCATGGCTGCGGACAAGGTGGGTGCGACCAAGATGGACCGCCCGGAGGACTTCGAAGCCAACCCGCACACTGGCCTGGTCTACGTCGCACTGACGAATAACAAGTACCGCGGTGCCACCGGCGAGAACGCCGAGAAGAACCAGGAGGACCCGACGGAGTACGCCCCGATCCGGGAAAACAAGAACGGCCTGGTCATGGAGCTCGAGGACGAGCACGCGGGGGAGAAGTTCACCTGGAACCTGCTGCTGGTCTGTGGCGACCCGGAGGAGGCCGAGACCTACTTCGGCGGCTTCGATAAGTCCAAGGTTTCCCCGATCTCCTGCCCGGATAACCTGGCCTTCGATTCCCACGGCAACCTGTGGATCTCCACCGACGGCAACGCCCTGGACAGCAACGACGGCCTCTACGCGGTCGGGCTGAAGGGCGAAAACCGCGGTGAGACCCGCTGCTTCCTCACCGTCCCGGTGGCTGCGGAGACCTGTGGTCCGATTGTCACCGACGAGCGCGTCATGGTGAACGTCCAGCACCCAGGCGAGGACGACGACGCCACCTTCGAAAAGCCCGCCTCCCACTGGCCGGACGGCGGCAACTCGGTGCCGCGCCCGGCAGTGGCGATGGTCTGGCGCCGCGACGGCAAGAAGGTCGGTATCGAGGCCTAGCGGAAAAGACCCAGCGAAACGGGCCCCGCAGAAAGGGGTCCGGCGGAAAAGGCCGAGGGGGATGGCCGCGGCGACTGGTATACCGGCGCCGCGGCTTTGGCGTCAGTTTTCCAGTCGTGGAACATGACGGTCGGAATGGATTCTAGCGGGCCCACCAACCTCGGCTTGGCAATAAATACGCAGGTTGCTAAGCTTGTTGAGTCTTGTTGCGGGAAAAGTGTGCCCAGAGCACACTTGACGTGCGCAGATCTGCTCACACAGTCAACAAGAGCTAGTAAGAAAACATCCACTTTGTTGTAGGCCCCCTGCCCATAGCGGCCGCGGACACATCTTGGTAGCGAGCGCCCCAAGCTATTGGGCTTGGAAGTGCGTTAGTCGCCAGCGAGTCGCGGTGCACGCGAAAAGGGTGGGAACGGGAACCGCAACGAGAAAGGTAAAGGTCACCTAAACCATGACCATGACTGACCCGATCGCGGACATGTTGTCCCGCGTGCGGAACGCTTCCAACGCGTTCCACGACAGCGTCACGATGCCTTCCTCCAAGCTCAAGGCTCACATTGCTGAGATCCTGAAGCAGGAAGGTTACATCGAAGACTTTGCCGTCAACGACCGCAAGGATGGCAAGGCAGGCAAGGAGCTTGAGATCACCCTCAAGTACGGCCCGACCCGCGAGCGCGCTCTCGCCGGTGTCCGCCGCGTCTCCAAGCCAGGCCTGCGTGTGTACACCAAGTCCACCAATCTGCCGAAGGTTCTCGGTGGCCTGGGCGTGGCAATCATCTCCACGTCCCACGGCCTGCTGACTGACCGTGAGGCCTCGAACAAGGGCGTCGGCGGCGAAGTGCTCGCCTACGTCTGGTAATAGAAGGAGGAACCAAGCATGTCTCGTATCGGCTTCGCTCCGGTGTCCGTCCCTTCTGGCGTCACCGTCACCATCAACGGTCAGAACGTTGAGGTCAAGGGCCCGAAGGGCACCCTCAGCTCTGACATCCCAGCGCCGATCGCAGTGGCACAGGAAGGCGACGAGATCGTCGTCTCCCGCCCGGACGATCACCGCAAGAACCGCTCCCTGCACGGCCTTTCCCGCTCCCTCGTCAACAACATGGTTGTTGGCGTGACCGAGGGGTACACCACGAAGATGGAGATCTTCGGCGTTGGTTACCGTGTGCAGCTCAAGGGCAAGGACCTCGAGTTCTCCCTGGGCTACTCCCACCCAATCCTGATCAAGGCTGACGAAGGTATCACCTTCGCCGTGGACGGAAACACCAAGTTCTCCATCTCTGGCATCGACAAGCAGAAGGTCGGACAGATCGCCGCCAACATTCGTGGCCTGCGTAAGGATGACCCATACAAGGGTAAGGGCATCCGCTACGAGGGCGAGCAGGTCCGTCGCAAGGTCGGAAAGACGGGTAAGTAATGAGCAACAACGATTCCAACAAGGCTGGCAAGCGCCTTCCGCTGGGCAAGGACATTTCCACTCGCCGTCGCGTTGCGCGCTCCCGCCGTCACAACCGCATCCGCAAGACCATCCAGGGCACCCCGGAGACCCCGCGTCTCGTCGTGCACCGTTCTTCTCGCCACATGCACGCACAGATCATCGACGACACCGTTGGTCACACCCTGTGCGCTGCGTCCACCCTCGAAGCAGAGGTCCGTGGAGTCGAGGGCGACAAGAAGGCACGTGGCGCCAAGGTTGGCGAACTGATCGCACAGCGTGCGAAGGAAGCTGGCATCGAGGCAGTCGTCTTCGACCGCGCTGGCTACCAGTACCACGGCCGCGTCGCCGCTCTGGCAGACGCCGCCCGCGAAGGTGGTCTGAAGTTCTAATGACCACCAACACCATGAACTCCAACGGAAGGAACGCGTGATGTCGGAACGTGACCGTAACGGCGGACGCTCCGCCGATAACAACCGCAACGATCGCAACGAGCGCGGCGGCCGCAACGAGCGCGGTGGCCGTAACGATCGTCGCAACCAGCAGGACGAGCGCAACCAGTACATCGAGCGCGTCGTCACCATCAACCGTGTGTCCAAGGTCGTCAAGGGTGGTCGTCGCTTCAGCTTCACCGCTCTGGTGATCGTGGGTGACGGCCAGGGCATGGTCGGTGTCGGCTACGGCAAGGCCAAGGAAGTCCCGGCTGCTATCCAGAAGGGTGCCGAGGAAGCTCGCAAGAACTTCTTCCGCGTCCCGATGATCAACGGCACCATCACCCACCCGGTGCAGGGCGAGGCCGCTGCAGGCGTCGTCATGCTGCGTCCGGCTGCTCCAGGTACCGGTGTTATCGCCGGTGGCGCAGCCCGCCCGGTGCTGGAGTGCGCTGGCATCCAGGACATTCTCTGCAAGTCGCTCGGCTCGCCGAACGCCATCAACGTTGTTCACGCAACGGTGGCCGGCCTGAAGGAGCTCGTGCGCCCAGAAGAGGTCGCCGCACGTCGTGGCAAGAGCCTCGAAGAGGTTGCTCCGGCAGCCATGCTGCGCGCCCGTGTTGCAGGACAGGGGGCATAACCCATGGCACTGAAGATCCGTCAGATCAAGGGCACTGTTGGTAAGAAGCAGAACCAGCGTGACACGCTGCGTTCCCTCGGCCTGAAGCGTATCGGTCAGGAGGTCATCCGCGAGGACAACTCTGTCACCCGCGGCATGGTCCACACCGTTCGCCACCTGGTCGAGGTCGAAGAAGTGGCAGGGGAGTAAAAATGAGCGATCCAATCAAGCTCCACGACCTCCGTCCGGCCAAGGGTGCAAACAAGGCCAAGACCCGCGTGGGTCGTGGTGAGGCATCCAAGGGTAAGACCGCTGGTCGTGGTACGAAGGGCACCAAGGCCCGCAACAAGGTTCCTGCATACTTTGAGGGTGGCCAGATGCCACTGCAGATGCGTCTGCCGAAGCTCAAGGGATTCAAGAACAACAACAAGGTCATCTTCCAGGTCGTGAACGTCTCCGACCTCGAGAAGGCCTTCCCGAACGGCGGCGACGTCGCAGTTGCCGACCTCGTCGCAGCTGGCCTGGTCCGCGCTAAGCAGCCGGTCAAGGTTCTGGGCAACGGCGAGATCAGCGTCAAGCTGAACGTCACCGCACAGAAGTTCTCGGGCTCCGCTAAGGAGAAGATCGAGAAGGCAGGCGGCTCCGTCACGGAGGCTTAAGCCTGAACATTGCAACTCGGCGAGGGACTTTCCCCGCCCGGTCGCGATATAGCAAGACCCCGCTATGTGCATCTCGCACCGGCGGGGTCTTCTGCTTTCAGTGATCCGTGTCCTTAGCAGGCCCAAAGACTTTCTAAACCGCCCGCCAAACTGTTACTCTGGTTTGGTTATCTGCCTAGGCGCTCCTCATTCAGTGGCCGCCTAGGGGTGGCATACTAAGCAACCGGCAGCGCGGCAAAGGAAACCGTGTCCGAACCGGCTGCTACTTTGCTACTAGAGACTTCAATTCCATGGCGCACGCCCTGCGGCATTGGCCCCGCGATACCTCGCACGGCCACCACAGTGCGGGCCCACCAACACAGGAGGCCAGTTTGTCCGCCATCACCGGGGCGTTCAAAAACGTTGATCTCCGCAAGAAGATCCTCTTCACTCTTGCGATAATCATCCTGTACCGCATCGGCTCGCAGATCCCAACGCCGGGCGTGGACTACGCAAGCATCACCAAGCAGATCTCGGAGCTCACCGAGTCCTCCGCGGTCTACTCGCTGATCAACCTCTTCTCCGGCGGCGCGCTGCTGCAGCTATCGATCTTCGCGATCGGCATCATGCCGTACATTACGGCGTCGATTATCGTGCAGCTGCTCACCGTGGTGATCCCGAAGTTCGAGCAGTTAAAGAAGGAGGGCCAGACCGGGCAAGCGAAGATGACGGAATACACCCGTTATCTCACCGTCGCGCTGGCCCTGCTGCAGTCCGCGGGTATTGTCGCCCTGGCGGATCGCGAGCAGCTGCTTGGCCAAGGCATCCCGGTCCTCAAGGATGAGGTCGGCATCTTCGGTCTGATCGTCATGGTCCTCATCATGACCTCCGGCGCGGTGCTCGTGATGTGGCTCGGTGAGCTCATCACCGACCGCGGCGTGGGCAACGGCATGTCCCTGCTCATCATGGCGGGTATCGCAACCACCCTGCCGGGGGAGGGTGTGTCCATCCTCACCAACTCCGGTGGCTTCGTCTTTGGTGCTGTGGTCTTCGGGCTGCTGCTGCTCATCGTCGGCGTAGTCTTCGTCGAGCAGGGCCAGCGCCGCATCCCGGTGCAGTACGCCAAGCGTATGATCGGCCGCCGTCAGTACGGCGAGACCTCCACCTACCTGCCACTCAAGGTCAACCAGGCCGGCGTGATCCCGGTGATCTTCGCGTCCTCCCTGCTGACCGTTCCGATCCTGATCACCCAGATCATCCAGTCCGGCGCCGCAGCCGGTGAGGACGCGGCGAACAACTGGTGGAACCGCAACGTCATGACCGTCCTGCAGAACCCGGCGGCGTGGCAGTACATCCTGGTCTACCTCGCGCTGATCATCTTCTTCTCCTTCTTCTACGTCTCCGTCCAGTACGACCCGTACGACCAGGCGGACAACATGAAGAAGTACGGTGGCTTCATCCCGGGTATCCGCCCGGGTCGCCCGACCGCCGAGTACCTCGGCTACGTCATGAACCGCCTTCTGGTCGTGGGCTCCCTGTACTTGGGTATCATTGCGGTGTTGCCCAATATCCTCATTAACTTGGGAGTGGACACGTCCCAGGCCTCCGGCGGCGGCATGCCGTTCGGTGGTACCGCGGTTCTGATTCTCGTGTCCGTGGCACTGACCACGGTCAAGCAGATCGAATCGCAAATGATGCAAGCTAACTACGAAGGATTCCTCAAATGAGACTAGTTCTCCTCGGACCTCCCGGTGCCGGCAAGGGCACCCAGGCCCAGCTGCTCTCCGACGCACTGAACATCCCGCACATCTCCACGGGCGACCTGTTCCGCGCGAACATTTCGCAGGGCACCGAGCTTGGCAAGCAGGCTCAGGAGTACATGGACGCCGGCAAGCTGGTCCCGACCGAGGTCACCGCGAACATGGTTCGCGCCCGCCTCGAGGAGGGCGATGCCGCCAACGGCTTCGTGCTGGACGGATTCCCGCGCACCATCGAGCAGGCCGATCTGCTCGAGGAGATGCTCAAGGAGAAGGACCTGAAGCTGGACGCGGTGATCAACTACCAGGTCTCCGAGGACGTCGTGGTGGAGCGCATGCTCTCCCGTGGCCGTAACGACGACAACGAGTCCACGATCCGCACCCGCCTGCAGGTCTACCGCGAGGAGACCGCACCGTTGATCGACTACTACCAGGGCCGCATCCTCAACATCGACGCCGAGGGCTCCGTGGAGGATATCTCCGAGGCCACCCTCTGCGCCCTGGACAAGTAAGCGCCGGGACGCGTCGCAGCCAGTACCGGCAGCGGCGTCCTCGCTAGGGCCCAACGGCCCGCCAGTATCCCGCCCATTTTCCGGACGTCACCGGTGGGCGGGTTTAACTTTTGGCCCACCAATCCGGGCCGCAAGAAAACACAAGAACAAGGAGGCTTTCGGTGGCTTTCCGAAAGAAGAGCAAGAAGATCGCCGCGAAGACACCCGCGGAACTGGACGCCATGCAGGCAGCCGGCGAGGTCGTGGGCCGCACCCTGCAGGCCGTGAAGGCCGCCGCGAAGCCCGGCGTGAGCACCCTCGACCTCGACGAGATCGCCGAGGCCACCATCCGCGAAGCCGGCGCGACGCCAGCCTTCCTCGGCTACCAGGGCTTCCCGGGCTCCATCTGCAGCTCCGTGAACGACATGGTTGTCCACGGCATCCCGGCGGCGGATGTGGTCCTCAAGGAAGGCGACCTCGTCTCCATCGACTGCGGTGCCATCCTCGACGGCTGGGTAGGGGACTCCGCCTGGACCTTCGGTATCGGCAAGATCGCCCGCGAACACGAGTTGCTCAACCAGGCCACCGAGTGGGTCCTCATGGAAGGCCTCAAGGCGATGCGCCCGGGCAACCACCTCACCGACGTCTCCCACGCCCTCGAGCTCGCCACCCGCAAGGCCGAGGACAAGTTCGGTGTACCGCTGCACATCATCGACGGCTACGGCGGGCACGGCATCGGCCGCAGCATGCACGAGGACCCGTACCTCGCGAACGAAGGCCGCCCGGGCCGCGGGCCGGTCATCCAGGAGGGGTCCGTGCTCGCGATCGAGCCGATGCTTTCGCTGGGCACCATCGACACCGCCGTCCTCGACGACGATTGGGGAGTGGTCACCGTGGACGGCAGCTACTCCTCCCACTGGGAGCACACCGTTGCCGCCACCGCCGGCGGCCCGCGCATCCTCACCCCGCGCCGATAAACCCTAGCCCCATCCCGCGAGAGCGCGTCGCAACCTCGCCCCACGCCGCTGGTCTCCGCACCCGCCTGCAGTTGTTAAAGCCCCAGGTCACGTGTACGATAGACCGATGGTGCAGGTGACGCACCCCAAAAACGGGGAGCTAAGAAGACCGCACCATCGTAGCGATACACGCACAAATAGCCGATGACCAGCATGTTCATCGGGGAAATGTGGAGGATATGGCCAAAGAAGGTGCCATTGAGGTTGAGGGCCGCATCATCGAGCCCCTGCCGAATGCAATGTTCCGAGTCGAGCTGGATAACGGGCACAAGGTGCTCGCACACATCTCTGGCAAGATGCGCCAGCACTACATCCGCATCCTTCCTGAGGATCGCGTTGTAGTCGAGCTTTCCCCATACGACCTCTCTCGCGGTCGTATCGTTTACCGCTACAAGTAAAAAACTCTGTCAGCCTTCGTACATCCAAATCTCACCCGCCCATGGTCACATGCGGCACGGCCGCGTCACGCGTGGCCATGTGGGTGAGGTTGCCTACCTCTGGCCGCGGCGGCCGGAGCCCGCTGCTGAACCTCTAGACAACGACCCGCCCCATAGCGGGTGACGTCGTCACAAGAAGGAAGCAGACCACCGGGATGAGTACGGAGAAAACCGCCGTAAAACCGGAAGGATAATGCCATATGGCACGCCTTGCTGGTGTAGACCTGCCACGCGAAAAGCGCATGGAGGTCGCACTGACCTACATCTTCGGAATCGGCCCAGCCCGATCCAAGGAGCTGCTGGAAAAGACCGGCATCTCCCCGGACCTGCGTTCCAAGGACCTGAACGACGAGCAGCTCGCAGCTCTGCGTGACGTGATCGAGAACAACTGGAAGGTTGAGGGTGACCTCCGCCGCGAAGTCCAGGCCGACATCCGTCGCAAGATCGAGATTGGTTCCTACCAGGGACTGCGCCACCGCCGTGGCCTGCCAGTCCGTGGCCAGCGCACCAAGACTAACGCTCGTACCCGTAAGGGCCCGAAGAAGACGATCGCAGGAAAGAAGAAGTAATGGCTGCACCGAAGAGCACCGCTACGCGCGCCCGCCGCGGCCGTCGCGTAGTCAAGAAGAACGTGACCCAGGGTCACGCGTACATCAAGTCCACCTTCAACAACACCATCGTGTCCATCACGGACCCGAAGGGCCACGTCATCTCGTGGGCATCCTCCGGCCAGGTCGGCTTCAAGGGTTCCCGCAAGTCCACGCCTTTCGCCGCCCAGATGGCTGCCGAGTCCGCTGCCCGCAAGGCAATGGAGCACGGCATGAAGAAGGTCGACGTTTTCGTCAAGGGACCGGGCTCTGGTCGCGAGACCGCAATCCGCTCCCTGTCCACCGCTGGGCTTGAGGTCGGCACCATCGCCGACGTCACCCCACAGCCGCACAACGGCTGCCGCCCACCGAAGCGTCGTCGCGTCTAAGAAAAGAAAGGTTAAGGGATAAACAATGGCTCGTTATACCGGCCCAGTTACCCGTAAGTCCCGTCGCCTCCGCGTCGACCTCGTCGGTGGCGACCGTTCCTTCGAGCGCCGCCCGTACCCACCGGGTCAGGCTGGCCGCGCTCGCATCAAGGAGTCGGAGTACCTGATCCAGCTGCAGGAGAAGCAGAAGGCTCGCTTCACCTACGGCGTCATGGAGAAGCAGTTCCGTCGCTACTACGCAGAGGCCAACGCAATGCCGGGCAAGACCGGTGACAACCTGGTCATCCTGCTGGAGGCACGCCTCGACAACGTGATCTACCGCGCTGGTCTGGCACGCACCCGTCGCCAGGCACGTCAGCTGGTCTCCCACGGTCACTTCACCGTGAACGGCAAGAAGATCAACGTTCCGTCCTACCGCGTCTCCCAGTACGACATCATCGATGTCCGCGATCGTTCCCGCTCCATGCTGTGGTTCGACGAGGCACAGGACAACCTGGTCGACGCCAACGTTCCGGCGTGGCTGCAGGTTGTTCCGTCCACCCTGCGCATCCTCGTGCACCAGCTGCCCGAGCGCGCTCAGATCGACATCCCGCTGCAGGAGCAGCTCATCGTCGAGTTCTACTCCAAGTAGTCCACGACAACGATCTGAAAAACAGACATTTACTCCCCGCCGTCTACCACCACGGTGCACGGCAATCCTGCTACCGGCGTCAAATAGCGGTCGCCGACAAGGAGAAGTAACACATGCTGATTTCCCAGCGTCCAGAGCTGTCCGAGGAATTCATCGACGACTCCCGCTCCCGGTTCGTCATCGAGCCGCTTGAGCCGGGCTTCGGCTACACCCTCGGCAACTCCCTGCGCCGCACCCTGCTGTCCTCCATCCCAGGTGCAGCCGTGACCTCCCTGCGGATCGATGGTGTGCTCCACGAGTTCACCACCGTCCCGGGCGTGAAGGAAGATGTCTCCGACATCATCCTGAACATCAAGTCCCTCGTCCTGTCGAGCGACTTCGATGAGCCGGTCACCATGTACCTGCGTAAGGAAGGCCCAGGAGCGGTCACCGGCGCAGACATCGAGACCCCAGCTGGCGTGGAGGTCCACAACAAGGACCTGCACATCGCAACCCTCAACGAGCAGGGCAAGCTGGATATCGAGCTGGTCGTTGAGCGCGGCCGTGGCTACGTCCCGGCTGCTACCTCCACCGACGAGATCGGTCGCATCCCTGTCGACCAGATCTACTCCCCGGTCCTGAAGGTCAGCTACAAGGTCGAGGCAACCCGTGTCGAGCAGCGCACGGACTTCGACAAGCTGATCCTCGACGTGGAGACCAAGAGCTCCATGTCCGCGCGCGACGCCATGGCGTCCGCCGGCAAGACCCTGGTCGAGCTCTTCGGCCTGGCACAGGAGCTCAACGTCGAGGCGGAGGGCATCGAAATCGGCCCGTCCCCCCAGGAATCCGAGCACATCGCCGCATATAACATGCCGATCGAGGACCTGGACTTCTCCGTGCGCAGCTACAACTGCCTGAAGCGGGAAGAGATCCACACCGTTGGTGAGCTGGCTGCTCGCACCGAGTCCGATCTGCTGGACATCCGGAACTTCGGCCAGAAGTCCATCAACGAGGTCAAGGTCAAGCTGGCTGGCTTGGGCCTGGCACTCAAGGACTCCCCAGAAGGTTTCGACCTCTCCGACATCGAAGGCTACGATGCCGAGACCGGTGAGTGGGTCGAGACCGAGGGCGAAGACATCGCGGAGTAAATCGCACTTAAGCGCTCAAAGCTTTTAACCCACTCGAGGAGAAGACATGCCAACCCCTAAGAAGGGCGCCCGTCTGGGCGGATCTGCTTCCCACCAGAAGAAGATCCTGTCCAATCTCGCAGCCCAGCTGTTCGAGAACGGCGCAATCAAGACCACGGACGCCAAGGCGAAGCTCCTGCGTCCCTACGCTGAGAAGATCATCACCAAGGCCAAGAACGGCACCCTGGCTGATCGTCGCAACGTTCTGAAGCTCATCCCGAACAAGGACGTCGTGTCCAACCTGTTCGAGGAGCTGGCCCCGAAGTTTGAAGGCCGTGAGGGCGGTTACACCCGCATCATCAAGCTGGAGAACCGCAAGGGCGACAACGCTCCGATGTCCCAGATCTCCCTGGTGACCGAGGAGCTGGCTTCCAAGGAGGCAGAGCGTGCAACCCGCGCCGCTGCATCCAAGAAGGCCGAGGAGAAGAAGGCTGCCGAGGCAGCTGAGGAGAAGGACGAGGCCGCAGAGGAGAAGTAATTCTCCGCGGAGGTGATCCTTCGATCTCCCAGCCGGCGGGTTCCGTGAGGGCCTGCCGGTAAGCCGGGTACTACGCACGAGCGTGGTGCCCGGCTTTTGCTATTGGTGGGGTTTCGGTGGTGAAGACGCTGCCGGGTAGGTTTGGGGGCATGAGTTCAACGGAAACTGGGGCAGCGGGGGACGCGAAAACCAGGACTGGGACGACGGTGACGGGGGCGGACGTCGACGTCGCAGCTAACGGTGCGGTGGGCGACGTCGACAACGACGCTGTGGACGGTGGCGGGGAGACCGTTCGGGTGCGGATGGACGTCTCCTATGACGGGACGGATTTCCACGGCTGGGCAGCGCAGAAGGGGGGCTTGCGGACCGTGCAGGGCGTGCTGGAGGAAAAGCTCTCGCTGGTGTGCCGTACGCCTGTGGAGCTGACGGTGGCGGGGCGGACGGACGCTGGCGTGCACGCCGATGGGCAGGTCTGCCACGCGGATATTCCGGCGGAGGCCTTCACGCAGCGGAGCCTGGCTAGGCCGGAGGATCTGGTGCGGCGGCTCTCCCGGATGCTGCCGGAGGATATTCGCCTGAACGCGGCGGTGGCTGCCCCGGAGGGCTTCGACGCGCGCTTTTCTGCGTTGCGGCGGCACTACGTGTATCGGGTGTGCACGGCCCCGGGCGGGCCGCTGCCGCGGCGTGTGCGGGACACCGCGCGCTGGCGCCGCCCGGTGGACTTGGAGAAGGTACAGATCGCGGCGGATGCGCTGGTAGGGCTGAATAATTTCGCGGCCTACTGCAAGGCGCGCGAGGGGGCGACGACGATCCGTGAGCTGCAGGAGTTCACCTGGAAAGATGTGTCCACGCCCGCGGAGCCGCAGACTTATGAGGCGCACGTGGTGGCGGATGCGTTTTGTTGGTCGATGGTGCGCTCCATCGTGGGGGCGTGCCTGACGGTGGGGGAGGGCAAGCGCCCGGAGAGTTTCACCGCCGAACTGCTGGAGATGGATGAGCGTAGCTCGCAGGTGCCGGTGGCGCCTGCGGAGGGGTTGAACCTGGTGGGCGTGGACTACCCGGATGCTTCGGAGTTGGCGGCGCGGGCTGCGGAGACGCGGGCGGTGCGGGAGCTGTAGGGGCTGTGTTTGCGGACCTGGGTGGTTTTCCTAGCGGGCCGCGTCCGCGTGCTCGATCGTGCTGGTGCTTGGAAGGTGCATCGGATCGAAGCGGACCTCGCGCCCACGGTGGCTCACGGTGCCACGGGAATCAATCACCAGATCCGCGATGACACCGTGGCGAGTGGCCTCCTCAGTGGAGGAAGCCAACACCACCCGGCAGACGGTCGGCGACCAGGCCTCCCGCCAGCGCTCGCCGAGCCCCTGGGCATCCTTGGCTGACTGACCTTGCGCGCCCTTCGCCGAGTGCACAGCCCCGGCAGCGGTCTGAGTGTTCGTGGCCTTTGCTTTGCCATTCGTAGCGTCGAGAAGCTCGGCGCGCAAAACCTGAACCCAGGGCAGGTCGGCGGGCAGGCGTTCCAGCAGGCGCTCGGCGGAACCAGCCCCGTGCAGCAGCACAGTCGAGCCCGGCACGAGCTGCACCTGCACCGGATTGCCCGTAGCGTTCAGCCCCAGCAGCCAACCGGGAGCAGGCAGCGCCCGGAACATCGGCCCCGGGTCGGTGAACTCGCTCTGAGCATGAGAGCTGCTGGAACCGCCGCCTCTGCTAAGCGCCTGCGCACCGACCTCGGACCCTGTGGTGGTGGATGGGGTGAGGCCATCGACCGGCCATGCCACCACCCCGGCGCCGGCGGCCGCGAAGGGCACGCGCCCGCTGAACGTCGCCGGGATCGAGGCGAAGGTCGCGCCCACATTCCCCGTGAGCAGGGCGGGCAGCTCCCCGCCGAGGTCCTGCTGGTGTACCAGCAGCGGCGAGCCAGCCACCGCGCTGGCGCTCGTGCTGACGTCCCCAAGGGAAGGAGACGGAGCGAGAGAAACGGGGCCGGAAATGGTGGCGCTGACGTCGTGCCCAGAAACCTCGGAGCCGGACGCACCCATGCCGGCGACCAGGCGCGGAACCCCCACGGTCACGGGCTCCGGCGCGTAGAAAAAGTCGTGCGGGGCGGGCGCGATCCGCCACACCTGCCGCGCCTGATCCTCCGGACGGACGCGAGCGCGCCACAGCCACCAACCACCCGCGGCAGCCAGCGCAGCGACGATCCCGATGAGCAAAACATGCACCACAAACACGCGAATTCCCCCTGCGTATCCCCCGGGATGACCCACATCCCTTGTTGATTCTCCCGAATTCTGTCACAGCGGATACGCCCGCGCATTAGATTGAAGAAATCGCCCTCGGGGGAGGGCAGCGGTGTGGTTCCTGCGGCAGGACTGCGGGGAACGCGCGTTAAGCACCGCACACCAGGGATAACGCACAGAATTCAGGGGGAACATCGTGCGCACCACAAGTCTGCAAGTATCGGGCTACCGTTTTGTGCTCCGACGGCTGGAGCTCGCGCTGGTCATCGGCGATCCGCGCATGGCCCACGACCCGCTGCGGGCCCAACGCCGCAGTATCGGGGTCGGGCTGCTGCTCAGCGCGCTGATCGCGGGTGGTGCGGTGATGCTCTCGCTGTTGCGGCCGGCCCCTTCCATTGACGACGCCGCCCTCGTCGCCGACGAGCAGGGCAGCCTTCACGTCCGACTGGAGGACGGTTTCCACCCGGTCAGCAACGTGGCCAGCGCCCGGCTGGTGCTGCGGCAGCCGGTGGAAGTGAAGAACTCCACTGCGGCGCTGATCCAGGAGGGCAATGGGGGAGCGCCGATGGGGCCCGCGGTGGGCATTGGGTACGTGCCTGGGCTGAACCCCGCGCCGGTGCGCCAGTGGCTGGTGTGCGATACCTCGGAGGCCGCGGGGAAGCCGGATACGCTGCAGGTCAGGGCCGTTGGTGAGGCGGAGAGCTACCAGCGGGGTGTGGTGCGCTCCGACGAGGCCGTGTGGCTGATTGATGGCACGAAGCGCAGCCTCGCGGAAGGCGGTGCTGCCCGTGCCCTCGGGGCGGTGGAGATCCCGATGGCTGCGGAGCTGCTCAACCGGTTTGATGAGCAGGCCGATAGCTTGATCCCGCGTGGGCTTTCCGGGTTGAAGAAGCCCTTCCACCGGGCGGGGACGGTGGCACACGCCGGCGACCGGGCGTTCTTGGTCGGGCGCGGCGGGGTCTCGGAGGTGACCGGTCCGCGCCGAGAGTACGTGGAGGCCCTGGCGCCGGGTGGGAGCTTCGACGCGGAGCTGGGGGCGGTCATGGCGCAGCCGACCATTGATCTGCTGCCGAACGTGCCTGATCGGGAGGCCTCCTGGGCGCACCCGGAGCAGACCTGCCTGGGGGAGAAGGGCTTGGCGGAGCCGGCGGGTGACGCCGACGAGGCAGGCGACGGGAAGCGTGCCGGGGCCGCTGATGGGGCGGCTGACGGAGCTGGTGACGCAGCGGGTGACGGTCCTGCTGATGAGGCCGGCGCCGACGGCAAGGATGGCAGCAAGGATGCGGGGGCGGCTGACGGCGCGGATGAGGCCGCGGCGCAGGATCCCCGGGCGGTTTACGCAGGCCCGGCGGGTACCAGCGCGCTGCTCACCGAGCGTGGCTTCTTCCTGGTCGACGCCACCGGCACCCGCTTCACGGTGGGCAAAGCCGAGGACCTCACGGCCCTCGGCTTCACCGAGCACACTCAGGTGCCCTGGCGGGTGATCTCCGGGCTGCCGGAGGGCGGGGTGCTCTCCGAAGCGAATGCCCGGGCAACCAGCACGAGCACCAGCGCGATTGCCAACACCGCAGAAAGCACCAACGGCACCCGGTAGTCCGCCACCTGCTCGGCCACGGGCGCGGCGGTGACGGC
>DYZK01000046.1 GCA_020741275.1 Corynebacterium urealyticum | reverse complement strand
TCGGTACGGCCGATGCTCGGGCGAGATAGCACGTTAAAGGTCTCCTGGTTGACGGTGAACATCCACAGGAAGGTCACCCGCGGTCCGGTTTATCTCACTTCCCCATGAGATGAAGCACGGTCCAGGGGGTGTCCGAAGGATTCGGCGCAGCTCGAGTAACTCGAGTGCCCTCCTGTTTCAGTCGATGACGTTGAAAACCCTAGGGCACAAATGCATAACGAAGCGACTCAATTCACATAAGTATCAAATTAAACACACGCCACTTTGGTCATGTCATATGGCTTGACCAGCGGAAAGGTAAAGAATTGGCCACTTTGTGAGGTAGGGCACATTTAAGGCGTTAATGGCGTGCCTGCTTGAAGTATGCAAGAAAGCTCGCAAATCGCTGAACTTTCAATTTAGGTACGTCAAGCTTCTGGGGTTGACCCGCCTTGTGGCGGTTCGGCTATACGGTCTTTCTTTACTGCTTCGTGACCTTGAGTTCCGAAAGGTTCGATCAACTGATAATCCCCCCCTGTTATTGCCCTGATGCCCCGCTGGGCGTGAGCTGGCGTGATGTAGCTCAAGGTTTAGGGGTGAGGCTGCGAGCATATGGGCGTCGCTGAATCGCCTGCCGGCGGGTGCGGCTGGTTTTGTTTCGCTAGCGGACTCGCTGCGCGAACAAAGCCGTGATGGCGATCGATAGAATGATGAGGCCCAGCAGGCCACTGCTCACGGCGGTCGTCGGTGTTGCTGTGTCGTCTATCGTGCTGAGGAAATTCTCGACCGCTTCTGCGCTGAGGTCGCCGTGGAGCTTTTCATGGTTCCGCTCCAGGATGAAGCGTGGGTAGATGTCGGATACCGACGTCCCCCACTTTGGCGTCATTACGAGTGTTGTGTCTGAGCACGTCGCGTCGTGAAGGATTTGCGCAAGATCCCGCTCTGTAGCCGGCTCAAGCTGGGTGCTGTTGAGAATCGCGAGCTGAATCCGTGATCCCCCTTCCGCGTTGCTCAGTGCGTCGCGCATCCCCGAAGTTTCATGCTCCACGCGAGCCGCAATCTTGGGGTCCACCCACAATGTGTCTTTTTCGAGACCGTTAATGATCTGCGGCGCATCGATTCCGAGCTTGGCGAATTTCTTTACGGTGTCTGGATGGGGTGACGTGGCTGCGGAGCACGCAGTGTTGCTCATGAGAACTCCATCCGGAACTTTAAAGGGGAACTTGAGGGTTTGGTTCCATGAAGTGTAGATCATGGCTGTCTCGTCGCGCACCTCAGGTTGAGATTCAGCTTTCTCTTGAGGGGCTGTGTAGCTCGTGGGTGGCCGGGGGGTAATGCCCTCACGGGAAGCGACAGCGCAGGATTTCTAAACGTAACGGCCGTACTGTTAATGTCGGTGGCAGACGTCACCGGGAAAACCTGCATAATAGAGGTGTACTCCCCGTGCTACGTCCACGACGAACTCCGGGACGTAATTTTGAGGAGCGCTCCCCCGCGCTCCAGCCCGCGGAGCGACTTATCGACTACGAGAAGAGACTCAGGAGCTAATAGTGACTGAAAGCATCAACTCCTTCGACGCGAAGGGCGCGCTGGAGGTTGGCGAGAAGAGCTATGACATCTTCCGCCTGTCCGCAGTGCCTGGTATGGAGAAGCTCCCTTATTCCCTGAAGGTGCTTGGCGAGAACCTGCTGCGGAACGAGGATGGCAAGAACATCACCCGTGAGCACATTGAGGCCATCGCGAACTGGGATCCCAAGGCTGATCCGTCCATCGAGATCCAGTTCACCCCGGCTCGTGTGATCATGCAGGACTTCACCGGCGTGGCTTGCATCGTTGACCTCGCAACCATCCGCGACGCAGTGGTCTCCCTGGGCGGCGACGCCGACCAGGTTAACCCGCTGAACCCGGCTGAGATGGTCATCGACCACTCCGTCATCATCGAGGCATTCGGCTCCGCCGAGGCCTTCGAGAAGAACGTGGAGATCGAATACGAGCGCAACGAGGAGCGCTACAAGTTCCTGCGTTGGGGCACCGGCGCCTTCGAGAACTTCCGCGTCGTTCCTCCGGGAACCGGTATCGTCCACCAGGTCAACATCGAGTACCTCGCTCGCTCCGTCTTCGACAAGGACGGCCTCGCTTACCCGGATACCTGTGTTGGTACCGACTCCCACACCACCATGCAGAACGGCCTGGGCATCCTGGGCTGGGGCGTCGGCGGCATCGAGGCCGAGGCAGCAATGCTCGGCCAGCCGATCTCCATGCTCATCCCGCGCGTCGTTGGCTTCAAGCTCAGCGGCGAGATCCAGCCGGGCGTGACCGCAACCGACGTCGTCCTGACCATCACCGACATGCTGCGTCAGCACGGTGTCGTCGGTAAGTTCGTCGAGTTCTACGGCGCAGGTGTTGCCGAGCTGCCGCTCGCAAACCGCGCAACCATCGGCAACATGTCCCCAGAGTTCGGCTCCACCGCCGCGATGTTCCCGATCGACCAGGAGACGGTCGACTACCTGGCTCTGACCGGTCGTGACCAGGAGACCCTGGACCGCGTCGAGGCTTATGCCAAGGAGCAGGGCATGTGGCTCGACCCGGAGGCCGACGTCGAGTACTCCGAGTACCTCGAGCTGGACCTGTCCACCGTCGTTCCATCCATCGCTGGCCCGAAGCGTCCTCAGGACCGCATCGAGCTCACCGACGCGAAGAACCAGTTCCGCAAGGACCTGCACAACTACGCAGGCACCTGCTCCGGCGACGCTGGTGCTCAGGACTTCGTCGCAGAGGGCGGCGCACCGTCCTCCACCCCGGCATCCCCGGCTGATGCGAAGGGCAACGTCCCGTCCGCAGCCCGCGGCGCCGCAGGCCGTCCGTCCGTCCCGACCGCTGTTACCTACAACGGCCAGGAGATGGAGCTGGACCACGGTATGGTCGCCATCGCGTCCATCACCTCTTGCACCAACACCTCCAACCCGTCCGTCATGCTCGGCGCAGGCCTGCTGGCACGCAACGCCCGCAAGAAGGGCCTGAAGGCTGCACCATGGGTCAAGACCTCCATGGCACCGGGTTCCCAGGTCGTCACCGGCTACTACGAGAAGGCCGGCCTGTGGGAGGACCTCGAGGCAATGGGCTTCTACCTCGTCGGCTACGGCTGCACCACCTGTATCGGTAACTCCGGCCCGCTGCCAGAGGAGATCTCCGAGGGCATCAACCGCTCCGACCTGGCTGCTACCGCAGTCCTGTCCGGTAACCGAAACTTCGAGGGCCGCATCAACCCGGACGTCAAGATGAACTACCTGGCGTCCCCGATCCTCGTCATCGCTTACGCCATCGCCGGCACCATGGACTTCGACTTCGAGACCCAGCCGCTGGGCCAGGACCAGGACGGCAACGACGTCTTCCTGAAGGACATCTGGCCATCCACCGAGGAGATCCAAGAGGTCATCAAGTCCTCCATCTCCAAGGAGATGTACGTCTCTGACTACGCCGATGTCTTCAAGGGCGACGAGCGCTGGCAGAACCTGGACGTCCCGACCGGCAAGACCTTCGACTGGGATCCAAAGTCCACCTACGTCCGCAAGGCTCCGTACTTCGACGGCATGAGCCGCGAGCCGGAGGCAGTCGAGAACGTCGAGGGTGCACGCGTTCTGGCTCTGCTGGGCGACTCCGTCACCACCGACCACATCTCCCCTGCTTCCACCATTAAGCCGGGCACCCCGGCCGCTCAGTACCTCGACGAGAACGGCGTTGCCCGCAAGGACTACAACTCCCTCGGCGCACGTCGTGGTAACCACGAGGTCATGGTCCGCGGTACCTTCGCGAACATTCGCCTGCAGAACCAGCTGCTGGACGGCGTTGCAGGTGGCTACACCCGCGACTTCACCCAGGAGGGTGGCCCACAGTCCTACATCTACGACGCTGCAATGAACTACAAGGAGCAGAACACTCCTCTCGTGGTTCTCGGCGGCAAGGAGTACGGCACCGGTTCCTCCCGTGACTGGGCTGCAAAGGGCACCCTGCTGCTCGGCGTGAAGGCCGTCATTGCAGAGTCCTTCGAGCGCATCCACCGCTCCAACCTCATCGGTATGGGCGTTGTTCCGCTGCAGTTCCCGGAGGGGGAGTCCTGGAAGTCCCTGGGCATCGAGGGCACCGAGACCTTCGACATCACCGGTCTGGAGAAGCTCAACGAGGGCGAGACCCCGAAGACCGTGAAGGTCGTCGCTACCAAGGAGAACGGCGAGAAGATTGAGTTCGACGCTGTGACCCGTATCGACACCCCGGGCGAGGCTGACTACTACCGCAACGGCGGTATCCTGCAGTTCGTCCTGCGCAACATGATGGACGAGAACAAGTAGTTCTCCCCCAGCTGCTGAGGGGCCTTCCGGCCTAGCCGGTGGGCCCCTCTCCCCTTTTCTTAAACTTTTCTTCAACCCCGCGCGACCCCAACCCCATATCGAAGGCGCGCAACCAAGGAATCTGCCATGCCCATCGTCAGCGACCGTGAACTATCCCGCCGTCGTCGGGAGATTATCGAGCAAGCCCGTGGTTGTTTCGCACAATATGGCTACGAGGGGGCGACCGTCGCCCGGCTGGAGAAAGCCACCGGCAAGACCCGGGGCGCGATCTTCCACCACTTTGCAGACAAGGAAGCCCTCTTCCTCGCGGTGGTGCGGGAGGACGCCGCCCGTCACGCGGAAGTCGTGTCGAACCACGGCCTCATTGAGGTCATGCGGCACATGATCACGCACCCGGAGACCAACAGCTGGTACATCACGCGTGCGGAAACGGTCCGCAAGCTGCGCACCGACCCCGAGTTCGAGGCGCGGTGGCGCAAGCACCAGCAGGTCCTCGATGCCGCCATCCGGGCTCGCCTGTCTCACAATGTCTCGATGCGCACCGATGTGCCCCTGGAGGTCATCCAGACCTACCTCGAGACCGTGATGGACGGGTTGATGGCGAAAATGGCGGAAGGGGCTGACACCGCGCAGCTCGAGAAGATGCTCGATCTCGTCGAGCAGTCGGTGCGCGGCGAATAGCCCCCGCGGTTAGACGTCCGCGACGTCGCCCGTGCCGTTTTCGAAGTCGAGTGGGTTGTGGTCAAACGCTTCCCCGCGTCCCACGGACTCGACGATGACGTCGGCGACCAGTTCGCGCGGCGTCTCGGACGCGGGGTTCATGTCCCCGTCCAGGACCGTGATTCCCGTGGGGGCGTCGTCGGTTAGGGCGGTCGGCCCAAGAATCTGGTACGGCAGGTTGGATCCGAGCAGCCTCTTGTCGACGGCCTTCTTGGACTCGACGTAGGCGTACCAGGAACCGCCGTCGTCCTCGGTTGTTGCCTCGGAGGCGCCCGCGTAGGAGACCATAACGGTGAACGGGGCAGCGTCCCCAAGCTCTTCGAGGGCGTCGATCATCGCCAACGCGGCGTCGCGGTCGACAGCATAGGTCAGCTCCGCGGACCCACCTCCGGCACCGGCGGACCAGACGACCACATCGAACGGGCTGAGCAGACGCGCCCAATCTCCCGTGCTGATTGTAGTGAGATCGCGCACAATCGCGGTCGCGCCTTCGTCGACGAGCTTTTGGACGTGCTCGGGGTCGCGGACCAGGGCTGTGACGCTGTGGCCTGCTGCGACGAGTTTCGGGATGCTGTGGCGCGAGACGTTGCCGCCGGCGCCAAGGACAAGAACATGCTGCTTTTTCATGGCGCCCACCCTACACCCCTTTTCTAGGTGCATTTTTCCAGGTCTATACTGGCCGCATGTATGCAATCATTACCACTACCGGCAAGGATCGCCCCGGTGTTATCGCCGCCGTCGCGATGGCGGCAGCCGACGAGGGCCTGAATATCGTCGACGTCTCCCAGACCATCATGGATGACTTCTTCACCATGATCATGCGCGTGGAATTGCCGGAAACAGACGTGGATATGGGTGCCCTCCAGGAGGCCTTTGATGCCGCGGGCCAGCCGCTGGGCATGGTGGTACGCATCCAGTCCGAAGCCCTGTTTAGCGCCATCAACGATATTTAAGGCGGCGCGGCGTGAACTTCGAATTCTCTTCTACCCGCTTCCTCGAGGTCATCCGGATGATCGAGGACTACCGCCTGGATATCCGCACGGTCACGATGGGCATCTCGCTCATTGGCTGCACCCGCTCCACCATGGAGGCCACGGCGCAGGCGGTCTACGATCGCGTGACCGAGCGCGCCCGCGACCTGGTGCCCGTGTGTGAGGGCATCGAGCGCGAGCTCGGGATCCCGATTGTGAACAAGCGTGTCTCCGTCTCCCCCGTCTCCCTCGTCGCCGCCGGCGTGGAGGGCAATCCGGTGGAGATCGCCAAGGC
>DYZK01000045.1 GCA_020741275.1 Corynebacterium urealyticum | reverse complement strand
CTGCTGATAGGCGAAGGCCTGCGAGCGCTTGAAGATCACCAGCGGGCTGACCGGTGCGGCCGGGTAGGACTTGCGGAACACGCTGGATACGGCGATCTTCCAGCTGGAGCGCAGCGTGATCTTGTCCGCCTTCGTCCAACCGGCGGCGAGCAGCACCGCGTGGATGTCCTCCTCCGAGCCGTGGAGCGCAATATTCACCGGGTCGCCCAGCAGTCCATCCGAGGTGCGGGCGCGGGCGACGAAGTAGTCCGGCACGTAGACGAAGGTGAAAAGCTGGTGCATGCGCGGCAACGAAAGGTACGCGAGCACGAGGAACCACCAGATCACCCAGATCAGGCTCTTGGTTTCCATGTTGAAGCCGTTGAGAATCATCAGCGCCAGGTACCAGGCGGTCAGGGCGAGGGTGATGATGATGAAGAGGGCGTCGATGGCGGTGTAGACGGAGAGCTTGCGTTGGCCCTTCGTCGTATCGTTCTTCGGTTGATACTCCGGGTACTTTTCCGGGACCGGGTAGGGATTGTCCGCGTCGCTGATTCGCGTTAGCCCCTGCTCGCTGGCCTGCTCTTTTTCCTGCTGGCTGGCCTGCTGCTGCGCCATCTTCGTGGTCCTTCCTTCTGCGCCCCGGGGCGCTTTTTAGTTTTAGGACGTCAACCTCGCCCCGGCGCCCGGCCTGCCGGTAGGGATTCGGCAGGGTGATGGTGGATATGAGTGTAGCGGGGAGGGCTGGATATTCGGGCTCGGGATAGCGAAACCCCCGGTGCGCTGTCGCGCGCACCGGGGGAAATGAGCCGATGACGGGAATCGAACCCGCGTATTCAGCTTGGGAAGCTGACATTCTACCATTGAATTACATCGGCAAATGTGTCCTGGACACTAGCGATTAAGTATAGGGCACGCGCTGGGGAGCAGCCAAAAGGCCAGGCTGCTGCCCTTGCGTTGCCGGCTGCTTCTGTGCCGGCTCCCGAGGCTGCGCTCGGTACAGATTGGCAGCATAGGTGGGGTTCGGCGCGGGCTGCTCGGTTAGACTAGGGGACGTGCTTCTTTCAGATCGTGACCTCCGTTCAGAAATCGCCGCCGGCCAGCTCGGCATCGAGCCTTTTGACGCCTTGATGGTGCAGCCCTCCTCCGTAGATGTGCGGCTGGATAGCTTGTTCCGGGTGTTCAATAACTCCCGCTACACCCACATCGACCCGAAGCTGCCTCAGGAAGAGCTCACCACCCTCGTGGAGGTGGAAGGCGAGGAGCCCTTCATCTTGCACCCAGGCGAGTTCGTGCTCGGCGCGACCCTCGAGAAGTTCACGATCCCCAATCACCTGGCCGGCCGCCTGGAGGGCAAGTCCTCGCTGGGGCGACTGGGGCTGCTGACCCACTCCACCGCGGGCTTCATCGACCCGGGCTTCTCCGGTCACATCACCCTAGAGCTGTCCAATACCTCGAACCTGCCGATCGCCCTGTACCCGGGGATGAAGGTCGGCCAACTGGCGATTTTCAAGCTCTCCAGCCCGGCAGAAAACCCCTATGGTTCGGGTGCGGTGGGTTCGAAGTACCAGGGCCAGCGCGGGCCGACCCCGTCGAAGGCGTACCTGAACTTCCGCAACTAGCGGCTCTGCTTGGCGCCGCTGACGCGCTGCCCGTCTTTCCTGAGAACCCGCTCCAGTCCGCTGCATGGCGCCCAGTGGGCCTATAGGCTCGGGTGGCGTGATTACTTTTAGCGACGTCACCGTGCAGTATCCGGGACAGGATGCGCCCGCCGTGGAGCGGTTCTCCCTCGAAGCTCCCAGCGGCAAGATCACGGTCCTGCTGGGGTCTTCCGGTTGCGGTAAGACGACGTTGCTGCAATGTGTCAACCAGCTCGTCGCCCCGAGCAGCGGCACGGTAACCATCGATGGCAGGGATGTTCGGGAGGAAAAACCCACCCAACTCCGTCGCTCGATCGGATATGTTTTGCAGCATTCCGGTCTATTGCCGCATAGGACGGTGGCGGACAATATCGCGACTGTGCTGCGGCTCAACGGAGTGAAGAAGAGTGAATCCCGCCAACGGGCGTTGCAGGCCGCAGAGCGCGTCGGTCTCGGACCTGAGCTCATGTCACGTTTCCCCAATCAGCTTTCGGGAGGACAGCAACAGCGGGTGGCGGTAGCCCGTGCTCTCGCCCCGGACCCGAGCATCTTGCTCATGGATGAGCCCTTCGGCGCTGTGGATCCGATCGTGCGGCGGGGGTTGCAGGATCAGTTATTGGCGCTCCAGGAGGACTTGGCGAAGACCATTCTTTTGGTGACTCACGATGTGACCGAGGCGCTGACGCTCGGGGATCGGATCGCCTTGTTGCAAAAGGGCGGGAAGCTTGCGCAGGTAGGCAGCCCCGAGGAGCTGGCGATGGAACCAGCCAATAGCTTTACCGAGCGCTTTATGGGGGTTACACGCGCCACGCTTGGAGTCCGGCGTGCCGCCGATGGTCGTCGATTCGCGGTTGATGATCGGGGCGCCTTCGTGGGGGTTCTGGGCCCCAATAACCCTGGCGAAATGGGTGCGCCTTAATGGGGCTAAACACTAGCTGGATTAGCCAGAACAGATCCGCCATCGCAGACCTTGCGTTGGATCATGTCGCTCTTGCTGTGCCTGCCATCTTCGGGACCTTCATTGTCGCTTTGCCGCTGGGCTATCTCGCGTATCGGCTTGGCCGACGCGCGGGCGCGGAGGGCTTCGGTGCTGCCTCGGCGCCATCGATAGCGATGCGGGCGGCGGCCTTTGGTCGCGCGGGCGTGGTGCTGGTCTCGGCAATGTTGTACGCCGTGCCCTCCTTGGCCCTGTTTGTCGTGTTGCCCCTGGTTTTAGGGACGTCGATTCTCAGCCCAATCAATGTGATTATTGCCCTGTTGCTCTACGGCATTGCACTGCAGACGCGGGTCGTGGCGGAGGCCTTCGACGGCCGGGATGGACGCGTTGCAGCGGCTGCCGATGCGGTCGGGTTTTCTTCTTGGCAAAAATTTTGGGCGGTCGATTTACCGCTGGCAGGGCCGGCGATCCTGGCGGGGATGCGAGTAGTTTCCGCATCCACATTGAGTCTGGTGTCCGTGGGGGCGCTGGTCGGTGTGTCCAGCTTGGGCAATCTCCTGACCGAGGGATTCCTTCGAAGCTTTCCGACCCAGATTCTCACAGGTGTGCTCGGCATTGTCCTGCTCTCGGTGCTCTTTGAGGCTCTGTTGCAAAGATTGGCGGCAGTCAGAGGTAGGCTGTCGCTCTGCGCCGATCAGGCGGCTGCTGCGAAATGGTGGTTGAGCATGCCCATGGCCTCCGTCAGCGCCGAGGGCCCAATGCCAAAAGCTCTCTCCACAAGGCGCACCTCGCCCCTGATGCCGGGCTGCAGGCACCAGGGGCGAGCCTGTCCTTTGCGCAGGGCTCGCATGACTTCGAATCCCTTGATCGTGGCATAGGCCGTGGGGATCGATTTGAAACCGCGCACCGGCTTGATCAGTATCTTGAGCTTTCCGTGATCGGCCTCGATCACGTTATTGAGATACTTCACCTGCCGGTGGGCCGTCTCCCGGTCCAGCTTTCCTTCGCGCTTCAATTCGGTGATCGCTGCACCATAGCTCGGCGCTTTGTCGGTATTGAGCGTGGCAGGCTTTTCCCAGTGCTTCAGGCCTCGCAGGGCCTTGCCCAGGAACCGCTTCGCTGCCTTGGCGCTGCGGGTCGGCGACAGGTAGAAATCGATCGTGTCGCCCCGCTTGTCGACTGCCCGGTACAGGTAGGTCCACTTGCCCCGCACCTTGACGTAGGTTTCATCCAGGCGCCAGCTCGGATCAAAGCCACGCCGCCAGAACCAGCGCAGCCGCTTCTCCATCTCCGGGGCGTAGCACTGGACCCAGCGATAGATCGTCGTATGGTCGACCGAAATGCCGCGTTCCGCCAGCATTTCCTCAAGGTCGCGATAGCTGATCGGATAGCGACAATACCAGCGCACCGCCCACAGGATCACATCACCCTGGAAATGGCGCCACTTGAAATCCGTCATCGTTCCGTCCGTCCAATCTCCGCCAAGCATGCTCAAGCTTCACGATTTTTGCAACAGAGCCTTCCAGCGCACGGTCAACGGGGCTCACGAGGGCGATGACCTCCCGGTGCAGATCACCGTGCGCCAGGCAATGAAGATCGCGGCAATCATGGGAGCTGTCGCCCGCGGCCACTCCGGCTACACCGACGCGCTGCGCGATGCCTCCTGGTTCCTTGACGCCGTGGTGGCTGAGAGCCGGCCCGACATGATCGTTTCGCGATCGTCGGCCGAGCTGTGGGCCGTCGTCGACGCCTGGCCCTGGCCCCGACCCGGCAAGCCGAAGGACAACGCTGAGTAGGCCCCCTCAGCGTCCGATGTTCCCGGGACGATGTCTCAGTGGGAACGAACAAGCG
Source organism: Corynebacterium urealyticum (assembly GCA_020741275.1). GTDB lineage: Bacteria > Actinomycetota > Actinomycetes > Mycobacteriales > Mycobacteriaceae > Corynebacterium > Corynebacterium urealyticum_A. Next base: position 1,162 of record DYZK01000045.1, on the reverse strand, counting down.
CTACCCGCACCTGGCGGCGCAGAGGGGCGAAGAGCGCGAGCTGCGCGAGGCGCGCAAGCGTGGGCCGCTGCGCACCCTCGATCGCGTCCAGCTGCGATTGCATGCGCAGCCCCTCACGATCGTTCCCGAGCAGCTGACGATATGGGGGCATGCGTGGCTCCAGTTCGGGGACACCAACGTGCGGTGCGTCGTCCAGGTGAAGCGCTGGACAGCCGACGCCGTGGGCGTGCAAGTGACGATCGACGGTGAGACGTTGCGGTGCTGGATATGGCAGGGAGCATGCCAGCGCATCTCCGACCCGACCGACGTCTGGTGACCTTGCCGCGAAGGTTCCCCGCAAGTTGCTTTCGGCAGACGGTTTCGCTGTCCATCGCGCTAGACGTGGGGATGTCCGCCTCGCCGGGTTAGTGGACGGCTCCGAGTTCAATGCAGAGAACGCCGCCGACGATGAGGACGATGCCGAGGCCCATCAGCCAGGTGAAGGGCTCTTTGAAGAGGAACTTGCTGAGGATGGCGGTGAGTGCGACGCCGGATGCGGCCCAGATGCCGTAGGCGACGCCGAGCGCCATGCCGCCGGCGAGGGCGAGGCTGAGCATGGTGAATGCGAGGACGTAGCCCACAGCTACGCCGACATACCAGCGCTTCTTGTCGACGGCCATACGCAGGGAGAGCGTGCCGACGACCTCGAAGACGATTGCGCCGATGAGGAACAGCCAGACCATCACGCGACCTCTGCCTTCTTCTTGTGACCGGCCTGTGCGCCGAGTTCGACGCACAGCACTCCGGCGATGACGACGACGATACCGATGCCCATCAAGAGCGTGAGCGGTTCGCCGAAGATGATGAGGGAGAGAAGTGCCGTGAGCGCGACCCCGGATGCTCCCCAAATGCCGTAGGCGACGCCGAGGGCCATGCCGGTGCGAAGCACGAGGCTGAGGAACACGAACGCGCCGATGTAGCCGGCTGCGACGAGTGCATAGAGGGCGGGTGCGTCGAGCGCACCTTTGAGGGATAGTGAGCCGGTGACCTCGGCGGCGATCGCGCCGATGAGGAACAGCCAGCCTTTGGCTTTGTTGGTCACTGGGGGTCTCCTTCATTCACGAGTTGCAGGGCGATCGCGCGTAGGACGGATCGTTCGTCGTCGCGGACGGTGGGGATGCCG